>CBDUFM010000140.1:0-6864 GCA_965366325.1 uncultured bacterium | reverse complement strand
GCCTGCACGCGCGAATACACCAGCCAACTAACGCCGCCTACTGCCAAGAGAATAATAATGAGAATAATACTACCTAAGTTGCCACCCTTTTCATTACGTACATGGCTCGCGGTATAAACCTTAAAGTCTCCAGTGCCCTTTTGCTCTGGACTCGGTGCTGCATTTTCTGTTGCAGCTTCACCATTTTCACCAAAGGGATCATCAGCTGCTGGCGCTGGCGCAGCACTTGCTGGCGCTGCTTCTTCTTTAACAGCTTGCACAGCAATACGTGTAGACTGGCGTATGCCACCCTTACGCACAAAGCCCTGATTTTCCAGACTGCACAAATAAATGCCTATGTTAATGTTGCTCTCGCGCATCGAACGAGCGATGTCCTTTGCAGATTGGCGTCCATCAACGAAATGCAGAACATTTCGTTCCATTTCATTAAGCTGCGAGTCGTCAGTCGCGCCCTCTTCAATAGAATAAATCGTATCCCAATTGTCGATGCGTTGTTGTACGGCATCACGCTCTTGCACACGAGACTGAACCATGGTGAGCAACATATCGATATCGATGCGGATTTTTACCGCTGTTTTATTGAGATCAAAAGATTCCAGATCTACATCTGCCGCATTTATCCACGACGTGGCCAATTTAGAACTAAATGAATAACACAAAATATCTTCAACCATGGAGCGCGTGACTTGGTCCACCTCTCCTTGACTAATCAGCTGCTGCTTCAGCAACGTCTGCGCTACTGGCGCCTGTGAGTCATTGTAGAGCGTCTTAGCGTACTGACCCATCGCATCATCAATCTTATGATGCTTAACAAACTGCTCAGCAATGACGATCTCTTTGTCTTGGCCAAGAGCAGCAGACTGCCTTCTTCAAAATAAAAGCGGATTAACCGGCCTTCATCCTGAAGCTGCAACACGCCTGTCAGGGTGCCGTCTTTGATGTGCTTAAACTGTTTAATCAAATCTTGATTGAGCATAGGGTATAATCCACCTTAAGGAGCCAAAATGATGACTTGGCCTTTGTTTGTACCGATATAAACACGATTCTCAACAACCAGCAATGCGCTAGGTTCGTTGTTTAACTTATGTTGCCACAGGAGCTTGGAATTATGGTCATAAAACTTCACCACACCTGACTTACAGCCGACCGCTATCCCAGCCTTCGCGTGCCCAGAGACGGAAATGACTTCCTCACCTGGACTTATACTGAGCTGCTTGATACCTTTTTGGTTATAGACCAAGACCTCTTCCCTGAGCGCTAAGTAAACCAGTCCATCGCCAATAAACGGAGCGGCGACTATGGAGTTAGGCAAGGGCTTCTCCCATACCTTGTGTGCCCCGTCGAGGTCCATGTCAAATAATGCAAGCCGGCTGTCATCTAAGGTCGTCAAATATTTACTAGGAGCGACTTCAACTAGGTTACCGACATGGGTCGCGCCAGAGTCCTGCACCCAGCTCACCTTTGCATTGGCCTCATCAAAGCCGACAAACTGGCCAGTATGGGAGACAAACACCAGCAGTTGCTCGAAACTATCGCCTGCTAAGACCGGACCAGCAATTACTTGGTGCTCTTTTTGCAGCTGTTTTAAAGTCCCCTTGATCTCACCGCTGGAGAGACCGTTGTCGGATACAGCAATACGAGGCTCTGCACCAAAGAGTTCATTCACATAGATAAAGGGTTGGCTCTCTATATCACGCGACAGCATATGCGTGTTCACCATATTGCCGTCTCGTCCAATCACAGCGATGCTATCTGCTGCATTCGGAAAGAGTACATAGCCAGCTTGTGCACGGATAAATTGACTCCACTTAGTCAAGTCATCCTCTAACATACCCAAGTTTCCAACTGCGTGTGTCGCAATCGATGCGCCATCTAGGTCGAACAGACGCAAGGATCCCTTGCTGGCTACAACAAAGGCATCTGCCAGCTTAATCAAACGGAAGACGGCACTGCGCACTGGGATAGTTTTCAGTGCCGAACGATTTAAGTCGGTGGTAAATTTAAAGTTTTTCTGCAAATCACTTAAGGATTGGTTTTGGGTGTCAAATTTCTCACATTCAATACTCACGACGCTTGCCGTATTTAATTTATAAAAATGTACAAGAGGACTTTTACCGATAACCGCACCATCAACCTTGATGGTTGCGCCCGCAGGCACAGTTTCTATTAACAAAGGAAAGTCTAATGACTGCGCCTGTTGCTCACCAAAATTGCGCACAAATCGTTGTGCATGCAAAAATAACTGCTCCCAGTCTTCACGATCCTTATATTGCTTAATTTTGGCCAGCGCCTGCTCAACAGCTAAACGCTCGTTCTTCATGTTCTTTAGTAAATCTGTTGCCTGAGACGCTTCAGCAGTGCCGGGAAACTCAGCGATAAAGGCCTCGAGCGCATTCGTGTCTTTCTTCGCCTTGACAGTAACAAAATCAAGCTTGGCGCGCTTAATTAGATCAGCGCTTCGTTTATCCAAGGCTAGCCATACATCCTGCTTACCCCATGACTGACAGGAATCTTTTATTTTTTGCAGCTCATCAGCAGTACGCTGAATATCCACGGCCAGCAACTGTTCACATTTCTTCAACGAAGCAGAATTCTGAGCGTCTTGTTTTTCTAAACTCACCACGCGATCTCGTGCTTTTTGTGACAGCGACTGATCAGGGGTATCAGATAAGGCCTTAAAACGGTCCAATGCCTGATTTAGCTTATTGGCCGCCAGAAGATCCTCTGCCTCTTTGTACAGCTTAGGCGCATCCTCTAAAAGTTTTTGCGCTATACGCTGCTGCTCCAAGGCTTCTTGCAACTCTTTAGCCAAGGGAGCCAGCGCATGAGCATTATGTGTAGCCCCATAAGCTATCTTGTGTGCAGCGAGTAGCTTCTTGGTTTTTGCGAAATCTTTTTCGATTAGGCTAGCCTTGATCAATTCTAGCGTTTCCGCACTAAATTTTTCGCGCGCTTCACGCTCTTTGTCGGTAATAATCGGTACGAGGTTTAATTGTGCGCGTTCACCGAGACCGGCACCGCGAGTTGTTAATTCAGAGGTAATCGCCAAGACTCGCTTAAAGGAATCGGCTCCACCACCTGCGCGAATGATATTATTAATCTCTTCGCAAGCGACTTTAGTGTCTTTTTCATATTGATTATATTGCAGATATGGCTCAGCGGCAATCCAACTCGTAATCAAAACCGCTAGACCGGCAATAACATAAACAACGCGCGTGCGCTTATCATCTTTCTTGCAGGCAGTGAGTATTGATTCCAAGCGCGGCTTGCGTGGGTCACGCGGTGATAATATACGCAAAGCTTCTTGATATGATTTTGTCGCTCGTGCAAAAGCCCGACCGCGTCGATAATTATTACCCTTCGCAATCAGTTTTTCTATACTTTGATTATGTATTTCTGATTCAAGTTCACGAATATGATTATGGACGGATTGATTCCCCGTGACCTCATGGGAAATCTCCTTCCAAATGGCCAATGATTTGTCTAACTCACCATTGTTACGCAAATCCACCGCTCTTTGTATACTCGAACGGAATTTATGATCTTGATCACTAATTTTTTCATACAGACCAGATGACTGCTCTTCAGTCTCAAGCAAATGCGGGCTCTTGCCGCAATACAGACAGACGGTGTCTGAACAGGCGGTTTCGCTGTGGCAATTGCGGCACAATTTATGCAAACGTGCACTGCAGTTATCACAGGTAATTTTATCCCGGCCATTAACCTGATTACAATGCACACAGGCGATCTCGCGTTCATCCAAGCCTAAATCACAAGTATGATTAAAGGCTAGCGAAATCACATGCAAAGACAGCTCATCATCAGCGCGTACAGATAATATCTGGTGACAAATCTCCTTTGCCTCAATCCACTGCTCTTGGCGCACATGATATTCTGCAAGACGGCGCATTTGCTCGGTCGCCTCATCAATACGGCCAGCCGATTCAAGGCATTGAATATAGGTATTACGCTCAAAGTGTCCGCCATCTAATTCAACGGCACGGCGCCCCGCTTCACAGGCTTGACCTGTTTGACCTTCGCGCAAATAGCCCATAGCTAATTCGGCATAACATTCAGCCGCTTCTGGGCTATCACCGCGCTGCTCTAATGTATTAGCCAAGGCTAAGCGCAACTGTGCATTGTCAGGCTCATTAGCCAAGGCGTGACGATAGAGCAATGCTGCTTGATCAAATGCTTGTGATTTTTCAAAACTTTGTGCGTTCGTAATAATTTGATCGGTGGTTAATATAAGGATCAATTCTTGGTTAATTAAATCCACCAAGAATAGATAAATATCCAAGCGAGTCGCAACACTTTCTTTAATAATTTCAGCCAGCGAACGAGCGCCGTTAATATACGGTACAATTGCACGCGCTGGATATTCATTTGATAAAGCTTCTATTTCCTGTTCGCGACCACTCACTAAACTCAATATGACGTGATCATTGGGAATTTGGTGGCGCGCCCGCTGCCACTCATCCAAACGACGCGCTGATTCCATTAAAACCGTGTTAGTTTTTATCGTAATCGAAGTTTTCTGTGAGTCCTCAACTAAGGCATTCACATCTTCATCTTGACCATTCGATTCCAGAAATTCGAAATTCGCCTGCTCCCAGGTAAAGACATCAAATAACTCATCCATTAATTGGCTTTGAATGGCTCCATTTATAGCATCTTCTTCGAGTCCATTTTCTCTTAAGTTGCTAATTATAGAATAGCCACCAGTGCCAGTCCCCGCACTGGTATCCAAGAGCGTTGCATCATCAACAACACCCGATGCCGCCAATCGTTGCGCTACCGTAATGCGCGCCAACGCATCTCGGTTATTTACATTCGTTATATCACCAGAAATAAAGACGATATCACGACCACCCTCAAGTGATACAAGTCGAAGGACCCCAGTCGCCTTAGAGCGTTCCAGGGTCTGAAAAATTTCTGCTAAAGATAAGGTCTGTAGGGTACCAGATAGAGCCATGGCACAACGGTACTTAGGTCAATCAGTACGTCAATTGGATGCCCTGAACTTTTCCCGTATTGCATCATCAACTGACCCTCCTAAACAATGGAGAGATGTTAGAGGCCAATACGCTATTTTTATGTCCCGCTTACCGCCCGCACTCACCCGAACAAGCTGCTACGTTTATTAATAACTGTGACAGAGTAGCCAAACACTTCTCGCTCCCGTATGAGATCCTAGAAAGCAGCTTAACCTGCACCGGACCAGGTAACTGGGAGCAAAATCCGAGGCGAGAAATAACTGATAAGATATTGTTATATAAATACTTATGGCCCATACGTGGTGGATTCGGCTGCATCAATTGGATCACGCAACTACGAGAGGCAGATGTACAATCCGCGCCCAGTCTCATTGGCTACAGTGATATAACAGTTTGGCACTGCATCTGGCAGCTGCGTGACTGGGGTGAAAGCTACACTAGCCGCAAGCAGCCTACAACGCTGTCTTAATGGCAGTGCCTGGTCCATCGATCAAAACGATTTCACTGATGTGCACTGCCTTAACGCCGGCACTGCACACGGACCCTGCTTTGCCGCCTGCCTCAGTGTTTTAGCCTCAGTCACCGGCACCGCCGCGCAGCCAGATCTGCAGGGCCACATACTTGCGCTCGAAGACATAGACGAACGCCCCTATGCCATTGAACGCTCCATGCAGCAACTCCATCACGCTGGTGTGCTTGAAGGCATCGTCGCACTCGTTATTGGGACCATGCCCCATGACGAGATTGAGACCTACGGCGGCCCCAGTGTTCAGGCGCTTTTTAAACGCTGGGGTGAACAGTTACACATACCAGTCATCCAAGCTTTGCCATTTGGACATGTAAAAGACCCCCTATCGTTACCCATCAGTCGCATGAGCACATTAACGGTAACAGAGACTGACTGGACCTGGTCCTTTAGCGCCAGACAGGAACGCAATTAATGGAATACTGGAATGGCTAAGAAAAAAAATCTCATTAATTTTAGTGAACTGTCACATATCGAAGTGCGCGGTGCCTCTGAACACAATCTGAAAAACATTGATATTGATGTCCCCAAAAAGCAATTAGTTGTCTTTACCGGCCCCTCTGGCAGCGGTAAATCCAGCATGGCCTTTGATACCATTTATGCCGAAGGTCAGCGTCGCTATGTTGAATCATTATCTTCTTATGCGCGTCAATTTTTAGGCCAACTAGAAAAACCAAAATACGAAAGTATTCGCGGCCTCTCACCCACTATTGCCATCGAACAAAAATCTGCGTCTAAAAATCCCCGCTCAACAGTTGGCACTATTACAGAAATATTAGATTATTTACGTGTTTTATGGGCCCGTGCGGGCACACAATATTGCCCCGGCTGCAAGCAAGAAGTCGGCAAACGTAGCGCCGATGAAATTGTTGAATCCATCCTGAAGCTACCAGCTAACAGCAGACTGCTTATACTCGCTCCCAAAGTTTCCGAGCGCAAAGGCGAATACGCTGACCTCTTCGATCGTGCACGCAAAAATGGCTATGCACGTGTCCGTGTCGACGGCAAAGATGTCAGCCTCGAAGAAGACATTCAACTCAACAAAAAATTAAAACACAGCATAGAAATCGTCATCGACCGTTTAATCATCAAAGATGGCATTCGCTCCCGTTTAGCGGACAGTATCGAGACCGCCTTACGCGAAGGTGAAGGCAAGTTATTAGTTGCACCTGCAGTTAAAGCAGGCGAAAAAGCACCCTTCGAAGAAGTCTTTTTCAGTGAACACCTCTACTGTCATCAATGCGACCTGAGCTTTAATGATTTAGAGCCAAATAGTTTTAGCTTTAATTCCCCAATTGGCATGTGCCATGACTGTCACGGACTCGGCACACGTGCAGAGAT
>CBDUFM010000139.1:0-6925 GCA_965366325.1 uncultured bacterium | reverse complement strand
GTAACTCAATTCGGCTCCACCGGCATCATGGAGACCCGTTGGTACGATGCTGGTTTGCGCATGCGTTATGCACGCGCTGGCCTGCGGCTGATGGTTCATGACTTGGCACGTAGACAGTTACAATTACGTGATTTCACCGATATATCTTCACAGTATAATAAGAGCAAAGATAAAAAACTCTTAATTCGCAACCCATCGTATGCAGACAGCACATTTCTTGCAGAAGAACGCGCCCGCGTTACCAAACAAGTCAACACGCTCAAGAAGTTTCACCCCACTAATTACATACTCTGCGATGAGCCCTCTATCACCTATTACCGCTTTGAATTCGACTTTGATTTTCATCCAGAAAATATCACACGCTTCAAAAGCTATCTCGAGGAAAAATTCGGCGATATACAAACACTTAACGCCTGCCTGCAAACTGACTACAAACAATTCAGTGATATTTATCCACCCATCACTGCACAAGCACGCAAAAACAAACAGTGGCCAATCTGGAATGAATGGCGCCAGCATAATGATACTATTATGGCTGATGGCTATAAAATGTATAAAGAAGCGGTTCAAGCCGCTGACCCCAAAGGCACCATTAGTTTATCAGGCACGCAAACGGCGAATCCGTTTGATGGCTTTGATTGGGCCAAGCTCTCAGCTCATTTTGGATCCATGCAAGGTTATGGCTACGGCGACCAAGAGCGTAAACGCATGAGCTTTACTCATCAACCGATGATCAATGCAGTACCGGCCGGCTATGGTCGTGCGGGTCGCGCCGTTGATTATCAGATCTGGGACAGCGTCACGAACCATGGCGGCGGCCACGTCCTCTTTTGGTGGATCGCCTTTAGAAATCCTGACCTCAGCTTTTGCAAATCAGCCTATGATTACATGAACATATTTAAGGAAATGAAAAGCGGCATTGGCCGACAATTCCTCTTAGCCAAACGCGAACTCACACCTATTGCGCTACTTTATTCAATGAACAGCATGCGTGCAGGCTACAGCAGTGGCAAGGACTACCACGATGCCGCTGATAAAACAGCCAAAGAGCTCGTCGCGCTTGGTTACGATCCACAGTATTTCAGTGACGAGCAGGTCGCCAACGGTGCCTTGCTAGCACGTGGCATGAAAGCTATTTTCCTACCCACAAGCCACAGTATTGGACAAGGCAAAAACCAAGGACAGTTACATGTCCAAGCAGCACTTAAAGCATTCGCCGATGCAGGCGGTCTGGTATTCCACCGCGAAAAAACATGTGTCGATGAATTTCTTTTGAATCCACAAGAAACAGCAAGCATCCTACCATTCTCGACGCCCTATAATGATCTAGATGAAAAAATTGCACAGGCCGTACGCAATGTCATAAGCCCCGCGGTACGCATTACAGGCAATGAGGACGCGGTACTCAAAAAACTCTCCGTTAAAGTCCACAACATAAATGGCCATCAAGACGCACGTCTAGTGACCGTGCTACGACCACCGGTCGGCACCAAGGAAGTACTCGGTGGCGATGGCGTTATTCACGTTGTTCCAGACACAGAAGGCGGCAACGCCATCGAAGACATCAGCGTTGACCTCAGCGTCCTGCAACCCCAACACGTCTACGCCATCCGTAGTGGCAAAAAACTCTCCCTCAACAATGGGAGCCTCACCCTAAAAATGCAGGCCGGTGACGGCACACCGCTCGCCCTGCTCCCCTATGCCATTAATGATATCACCGTCAGCTGCACTAAAACAATACATGGCGATGCACTAATTTCATGGCAACTCAACGGCAGCAAATCATATGCTACACACGCGGTGCGCATCAGCGTTAGCGAGGACGGCGTTGAAGACCCCATTTTAAGTAGCAATGCAACAACCTCCACATTGGGGAACGGTAGTCACACCATTCGTCTCGCTCTTGAGGATGAAAAACGCAGACTCAAGGTCGTCGTCAAAGACATTCTCAGCGGAGTCAGCTCAAAAGCGGAAAACCTCTGAGTAAAAGCGCTCAGCAAACAGCGCGATTTAGCAATCCATTCAATCGCGCTAACACTCAGCAATACCAAGCAATGGATTGACAGCGTCCCCATGGGGCAGCACGCTAGTCGTGCTACACCTTGGAGACACTGTTATGTTTAGACAGCACCTATGCGCGCTCATATGCTATCTGTGCTGTGCCTGCTCAGCAGCTGCACTCGCCGCCCAAGAGACCCCGCAGCCAGTGCAGATACTGCCGTATAAAGCTATTGGCGACGTCCAACTCAAGCTGCACATGTTCCACCCACCGGCTTATACACCAGATCAAAAACATACTGCACTAGTTTTATTTCATGGCGGTGGCTGGCAACGTGGACAGGTCTCCCACTACTATCCCCACTGTGATTATTTTGCCAAACGCGGGCTCGTGACCATTTCAGTAGAATACCGACTCAAAGACACCCATCACAATCAACCGATTGACTGCCTCAAAGATGCAAAATCGGCCATGCGTTATATTCGTAGCCATGCCGCTGAGCTCGGCATTAATCCGGATAAAATAATTTGCGGCGGTTCATCTGCTGGCGGCCAACTCGCTGCCATGTGCATGCGCAGTGATGGTATTAATGATGAAAGCGATGACCTCACTATTTCACCAGCACCACAAGCACTGTGGCTGATTAAACCAGTCCTGAACACTGGACCTGAG
The DNA here is from genome assembly GCA_965366325.1 of uncultured bacterium. GTDB lineage: Bacteria > Planctomycetota > UBA11346 > UBA11346 > UBA11346 > JANQLF01. Next base: position 4,254 of record CBDUFM010000139.1, on the reverse strand, counting down.
GGGTTTTCGCATAAATGGGTTCGTAATTATTGGAAAGAATTTTCGCCACACCATAACATCAGCAAAGATACACCACCCTGCATTATTATGATTGGTGATAAGGACAACGTTAGCCCTCCCGCTATCGTTAGCGCATTCCAAAAAGAAATGCTCAGTCACGGTGTCGATTGCGACGCACACATCTACGCAGGAAGAACGCATAAATCCATCACTGAAGACTATCATGATATCATTGCCAAAGCTGATGCGTTTTTGGTGAAACACGGCTTCCTCGCAGTGCTCAGCAAGGAACAACAAGCATGGCTAGCTATCCATAACGGTGCACTTGTGATTGATGTCCGCACACAAGAAGAATTTGATCAGGGACACCTCGATAATGCCCTCCTGATTCCCTACAACGAAATTGGCGAAAAAATACACTCTACTAGCGCGGCTTCGAGCACTCACATTATTTTATACTGCCGTAGCGGTGGGCGTGCCGGTAAAGCCATGAAAACATTGCAGGACCTTGGCTACAGCAACATCATCAATGCCGGTGGCTATGAATCCCTCCGCAAAGCCAAACCATAATTCACCTAAGGACATCCATGCCATCAATTTCATGGTCAAATCCAATTCTTGACGCAGGCGCAGCCGACCCCTTCATACTCAACGCCGAAGGGCGCTACTGGCTCTATGCAACTGGCGGCAATAAAGACGGCCAGCATCTACCCATTTGGTCCAGTGAAAATCTAATCGATTGGACATTTGACGGCCACGCTGTTAGCAATGGTGGCACGGGTGCATGGAATCAATTTAATTTTTGGGCTCCAGAAGTCTTGGCTTACGACAATCGCTATTGGATTTACTACACCGCCAAAAGCACAAAGAATGATAAAAACCACAGTAATCGCCTTGGCCTCGCTGTCAGCGATAGCCCGGCTGGTCCCTTTAAAGATCTGGGTGTAGTCGTTAATCATGCCTCATTGGATGGCAGCCCCTTTCTGGATGAGGATGGTCAACTGTGGCTTTATTACGTCACCGATCATGGCAATGCACGCGGCCATGCCCCAGGGAAAATATGGGTCGATAAATTATTGGAACCAAGCAGCGTCGCCGATGAAGCGGTTTGCATTATTGATCAGCATGAATGGCAAGAAGGGCCCGTAGTCTATAAACAAGCCGATGGTCGCTACCGCTTAAGCTTTAGCCTTGGCGGCTGGACCGGCGATAGCTACCGCGTTGCCCAAGCAGTCGGCGACAGCCCCACAGGCCCCTTCGTCGAATCCGATCAATTAATTATGAAAAGCACAGAGTCGGTTAAAGGCCCCGGTCATCACAATTTCTTCATTGGCCCTGACCAAAAACGCTGGATCATTTATCACGGCTGGGATCCAGCTATGACAACACGCTACCCACGCATCGACCGCCTCCAAATAGCGGCCGACGGCAGTCTGAGCAGCGAGGCGCCAACACATACGCCACAGGTATGCAAGTGGTAATTACGCACCACTGCCAACGGGAGTTCCATCGCGATTAAATGCCGTTGATGGCCCATACTCGGCGAGCGCCGTCATAATGTATTCATTGATGCATTGGTCACGGTGTTCATAGGCAAAGGCCCACATTTTTCCATAGCAGCTAGCAACTTGTTCGGCGTAGTCTGGATTACGCGCCTGATTGACCATTTGATGTGGGTCAGCACTCAAGTCATACAACTCATCTTCGTCGTAACCATTAAATACAAAGCGCCAATTACCGTCATCCCAACTCCGTTGAATGCCATATTGTTCATTTCCATTTGATTGGGTGGCATGCGCCGTTCGCCAATCGCTAGGTGCTTCATCTTTAATAAATGGCACTAGGCTACGACCGCTACCTGGCCAATTATCGAGTGCCGCATTTTCACTGAGCTCCAAGATCGTTTTAGCCATGTCCTCCAAACCAATACGTGCGTCGATACGACGACCAGGATTTTTTAATCCTGCAGGCCAACGCATAGAAAATGGGATTTCATAACAACCCGTAAATGACGGCAGACCCTTACACCAAATACCATGATCTCCCAAATAATCACCGTGGTCACTGCAATAAATCACGACGGTATTATCTTTCTGTCCACTGGCCTCTAATTCATCTAGCAATTGACCAAACAAATAATCTTCATAACTACAAAATGCCCAGTAGTGACGAATGGCCTGCTTATGTTCTTCTTCGCTCAACTGATCAAAACGCGCCTTGGTTCGGCGATATAAACCAGGTTTATCCTGCATCGCGTCTTTGAAACTTTCCGGTAGTTCCACCGGCGTATCTTTGTACCTATCTAAAAAGCGCTGCGGTACACGGTAAGGATCATGCGGGCCCAACGTACCAACATAGGTACACCATGGATCATCTGTTTTACATAATTCTTTTAAGGCAGCTAAACCACTGTGCACGACATCTTGGTCGCGGAAGGGATCTTCATCAATTAAAAAATGTTTATACGGCCCGTAGCCACGGCGAACAATATCCCCTTCGCCACGTTCAGTTGGTGCAGGATTCATAGCGCGCTTACGACGCCCCCCCCAATCATTTTCTAAGCGCTCCTTGCGGTCGAATTGTAATTCTTGTGGATGAGGATTGCGCTCTACACCATTGACAGCCCAACCAAAATGCTCCGGATTCTTAGATGCATCCACATGCCACTTACCGTGAAAAGAGCATCGATAACCAGCTTCGACCAAGTCCTCACTCCACACCCGAACGCCCTCATCGAGCCCACGTGAAATTGCGTTATGCACATCCACATTATGCCAAACGCCATGTTCGCTGGGGTAAAGACCCGTAAAAAAAGTTGCTCGAGACGGACAACAATGTGGTGAAGGGCAGCGAGCCTGGGTAAACAGAATCCCCTCTTGATGAAATGCGTCTAAGTTTGGCGTTTGCGCTGGATGCTCAGGAAACACCGTTTGTGCCCGTTGTTGATCCGTCATAAATATCAAAATATTTGGCTTGGTCATGTGCAACTCCTGCGCATATACTAAGTGTTTATTTGCCTCCGCCATGGCATAAACTTACAAACATGTCAAAAACTTGTGGGCATCACATTGAATAGCCGTCAGCTCAAGCAGCGCCTGCGACGCCTCAAAGAGCGCCAACACTGGGGACCCGGTGACATCCGTGCCACGGTCGTCCAGCGCCGCCAGTTACCCAATGTCAAACAGGATCTCAGCCCCCTGTACCGCTGGCTATGGCTGCTCGATGGCGAAGCCAACTGTTATGATGAACAAAATAATCGCTATGCGCTCAAAGCGGGTGACTGTTTTATCCGGGCCCCAGGCCAAGCCCACCGTGTCGAACGTCCACAGCAAGAACACTATCTCGAATTAGCGCTCGTCATTCCACCACTCCAATACCAAGCACTCTGCGCTTGTGAAATAATTAATCCACAGCAGCGCTTTGCTGCGCTAGGCCAAAACGCGCAAATCATCGATCTATTTTGGACTTGGTTCTCTGGCTTAGACAGCATCAGCAGTCCGCATGACGCGGCCGAAAATATGCAACAGCTGCATGACTTATTATTAACACTGCAACAGCCCGCCTCCCCGCTAAGCAAACGCGAGCGTGCCTTATCACAGAACATTCAGCAGGCCCTCTGCGCCGAAGTCAATCGCAATATCCCCATAGAAGATATCGCCATTGAATTTAATATCAGCATGGACGCCATGCGCCAACTATTCCGTAAGGACCTTGGCTGTCTGCCAAAAGATTTTCAAATTCGTCGCCGCTGCGAAGCTGCTGCAGAATTATTACTCGACGAAAGCCTCAGCATTGCTGCCGTCGCCGAAAGCCTAGCCTATCCTGATGCGTTTTCATTCAGCAAACAATTCCGTAAAACGATGGGCATGAGCCCACGCACGTATCGACAGCAAAACGCCCAATAAGCAGTGGAAAAACGACCAGCTAATGCAGCACAAATAAAGCCCGTGCCGGCTCCGCTTCCCATAAATCCCCTGCGACCTGTTTAAGCAGTGCAGCCAGCTCATCATCCGCATATGCTTCTGCTGCGGCGGCATACGGGAAGATAGCTTTTTTAAACGACGGCTCTTTTATTTGTTGAAATGGCCACGCTGCTGGATCTTGTATATAGGGCCGCAAGTAGTCCAAGGCCAAACGCAGGCCCCGCTCGTCTCTCCCAGTTTCCTGCCAATAAGATATCCCCAGCAATTCACTCATGAGGGCAAGCAAGGCAAAGGCACGTAGAGTCATGTAGCTATACGTCAGCCCATTGGT
>CBDUFM010000138.1:0-6935 GCA_965366325.1 uncultured bacterium | reverse complement strand
GTATTCATAGCCTTGAGTGCCGAGGAGAAAGCTCCAATCAATATGTAATATTTGGTGTATGGCTAAGGCTTCACCGGTCAAAGATCCGACAACCACTAATAATAATGCGCCCCATAAAACATTAACACCGAGACGTTGAAATTTGGGGTCTTTGCCTCCGTTAATGAGCGGTGCGAGGAATAAGCCTGCGCCAAGGAAGGCGGTGGCGATCCAGAATAAGGCCGTCTGTATGTGCCAGGTTCTGACTAAGCTGTAGGGTAGCCATTCTGAGAGTGGAATGCCGTAGAAATCCTGACCTTCAACGGTGTAGTGCGCAAGGATGCAGCCAAGAATAATTTGTGTTACAAATAGACCAACAATGGTGAAAAGGTATTTCCACAGTGCTTTTTGTGATGGTGTTGCAGTGAATCCATCGAGTGGGTCGACCTCTGGTGGAATGCATTCTTCGTCTTCTTTCTTTTTAAATGCCCAGTACCACACCAATCCACCAATAGCGATTAAGAGTAGGATGACGGAAATAATGGACCAGAAAATATTGCTACCGCTGGGTACGTTATCGATTAATTTCTCGTGCGGCCAGTTATTGGTATAGCTGACGTCGCTATCGGGTCTGAGGGTGGCTGCTGACCATGCTGTCCAGAAAAAGAATTTCCCGAGGGCTTCACGTTTTTCCTGGTCAGGTAAAACGTTTTCTTGCATCGCGTAGGATTCGCGGGTGCTTTGCAGATCGGCGCGATTGCCGTAGAGACCCTGGTAATAGGTTTCGGTGTCAGCAATTGCCTGAGCGCGGCGTGGGGAAATGGTGAGCGTGCTATTTTGTGGGTCGTAGCTATTTGTGCGATATTCCTGTTTGAGCGCTGCGTCTACTTGTGCCTGTTCCATGATGCTGAGGTCGGCATAGGCTTTGTGGAAATTGTCTTGGCTAAAGGATGCCTGCCAGTGAATTAATTCACGGTGCAACCAATCGGCTGTCCAGTCTGGTGCCTGGTACGCGCCGTGTCCTAGGACTGACCCGAGTTGCTGGCCACCAGTGCTTTGCCAGGACATTTGCCCGAATAAAATATCTTCATCAGTAAACAGCTGCTTGCCATTGCTGTCTTGTACAATTTTGGGAATCGGTGGCGCGTGACGATAGACTTCTTTGCCATAAAATCCAAGGATGGTAAAGGTGCCGATTAGCATCAGGAGGAATAATTTCCAATAAGTTTTGTAGCCAGTCATGATGCACTCGCAGTCTCGCGTAAGGCGCTTGGAAAGAGGACATTATTTTCTAGATGGATGTGTTCTGTAATGTCCTCGGTAAATATTTTGACGCCAAGAATGAGTGCGCGCCAGGTGTTGCAGGCATGAGCAGGAACTTCAAAGTCAAAGAGGAGTTCGCTTAATTTTTCTAAATTGCGCCCGTGCTCTTGATGCTCTTCTTCCATGACGTGTATCGGGTTATTAATAAACGCATGCATGTGTTGCTGAATTGCGGGAAAGAGTACCTGCTCTTCTTTTTGCATGTGGCTTTCTAGTTCTTGCAAGATGAAAACGAGGTGCTGGGTTAGGCCGATTGGGCACATGGGCTTGTCAGCGTGGACGTGCTCCACCTTATTCGCGAGTTTGATTAATTCGGGTAGATCACGTCGGTGTTTCTCGTGAAAGTTAATCAGCAAGTAATCAATGAGTGCATCATTATTGAGTTTGGCTGGATTTGTTTCATCGGCAGGTTTGGATAGTTGACTAAGTTCTTCGCGTAGGGTATCGGCATCGACGTCGGTGCCGGCCACCGCAGCTTCAATGCTACGATTGCCGTTACAGCAAAAGTCTAGCTTGTTGCGTCTAAAAACTTGGGTGGCGCCAGCGAGCGAGCAGGCGATTTCGCCGAGAGTGCTTGTCTGTAGGTCCATGTGTTTCTCCTTTTCTGTAAAGACATATGCGCAATTGATGCCAATAGTTAAATGCCTATTATATAATTACTTATATTACTAGACCGACGGTTGTTGTTGTTAACACAACTACTTGTTGTTGTATAAAAAACAACATGATGTTAAAAGAACAACGCTACTTTGAGTGCTGGAGATAGATGAGATGCAAGCAGATACACTGTCGCTTTTACTGGAGCTGTCGCTCGATTTGACCAAGAATCTTGAGTCTTCGGATCGCTTGCAGCGCCTGTTGGTTGCTGCGCGGGATACGCTTGGGGCGGATGCGGCAGCTTTGTTGATTGGCGATGAAAATAAAATTGCAGTGCGTGCGTCGCATGGGTTGACCGAGGAGGGGCAAATTAAAAGTTGGCAGGCAGGCGAGCAGCCGCGATTGCAACGCATATTAGGTTCAGAGATCCCGGTTATTTTTCCGTCGGATAGTAAATTATTAGATCCCTTTGATGGTTTATTGGCTGGCGCGCCGCATGCATTGCATTCCGTTCATTCGTGTATGGGAATTCCATTACGCATTGATGGACGTATTTTGGGATGTCTGACTGCAGACTCTTTGGCCTTGGATGCTTTTGATAAATTCGATCTTGAATTTCTGCGGATTCTCGGGGCTTTGACATCGGTTGCATTAAAAGCAGCTTTAGAGCGTGAAGATTTAGAAAAGCGTGCAGCACGTAATGATGAATGGGCACGTTCGTTGCAAAAAACTAAAGGAGAATTTATCGGCGAAGCGCCTATTATTCAGCAATTTAAACGTGAATTAGCCTTAGTTGCCAAGTCGCCATTTCAGTTGTTGCTCACGGGTGAAACTGGCGTGGGCAAAGATGTTGCTGCACGCACAGCTCATAAATTATCAACCCGCGCAGATGGGCCCTTTGTTGCGGTGAATTGTGCAGCGATTCCCAATGAAATTATTGAATCAGAATTATTTGGGCATCTAAAAGGTGCCTTTACCGGTGCCTATAGAGATCGTCCCGGACGTTTTGAGATTGCAGATGGTGGTACCTTGTTTCTCGACGAGCTAGGTGAATTGCCATTGACCGCGCAGAGTAAGCTGCTGCGCTTTTTAGAATCAGGTGAAACCCAGCGCTTGGGATCGAACCGATCGGTAAAAGTTGATGTGCGTATAATTGCCGCAACGAATAAGGATTTAGTGCAAGAGGTAGAACGTGGGCATTTCCGCTCTGATTTATTTCATCGTGTCGCTGTATTTCCTTTGGAAATTCCACCGCTGCGGAAGCGCCGTGAAGATATTCCTTTGCTGGCGGCTCATTTTGCTTCAACAGCTCAAAAACAATTACACTGCAAGCAGGTGCAGTTTCATGAAGCGGCGCTTGCCGTATTACAAGCGCGCGAGTGGTTAGGCAATGTGCGTGAGCTGCGCAATGTGGTGTTTGCCGCAGTGCTGCGTGCACAAAACCGATCGGCATCAACAGACTTGGTTGAAATCTTACGTGAGGATTTAATTAGCCTCGGTTTTGATCAGGCAGGTACAGAGTCGGGACAGGCGCAGCGTGTCCGCCGAGCTGCAACCTCTCATGCGAGTATTGTCGATCAGGACATGAAGCTTTCTGAGATGGTTGATGCATTTAAGGCGCATGTCTTGCGTCAAAAATATGCAGACTGTAACGAGAATTGGAATGAGGTGGCAAGAAGCCTCGGCGTAGACCGCTCCAATTTACATCATTTACGCAAGCGCTTAAAATTATAAGAGCACTATTTATTTCATCCAGATGTCTGTGCTGCCCGATGCATAAACAATCGCTGATGCGTTTTCTGCTGCTACTGTTTGTGTACAGCTGAAGAGGTCATCGCTCGAATCCGTTAACGCAGCCCATGTTTCGAGTTCATTGGATTGCCAGGTGTAGAGTGTGTCTGGACCCACTTGATTTGGGCGTTTGACGGCAGGGATAATTCCTAGATGCGTGTCGGCGTAGACGACAATGAATTGATCGTTTTCGGGGGCACGTGTACTTAGGCATGGTCTGCTGGTGCCGGCTGTTCTGGGTGCCGACCAGTCTAGAGCCAGACAGCTGGCCCAAGCGGGGTTGGGGTTGGCGACTATTTCTTGTGCTGTGCGGGCGATTAGTTCTGTGTGTGCTGATTCACTTAGATCTGGATGGAGAAAGAGTTCGTAGGGGAGTTCCTCTATTAATGTGAGGTATTCAAACATCGCTGCTGTTACCAGCATTGCGTCACGATTATTGTTTATTTTTGGAAATTCCGCACCAATGCTTTGCCATGGGTTGGGCCACGTTTGTCCAGTGTCCGCCCGATGTTTAATGATTATGGTCATAGCCATTTTTGCATTGTTTTTGAGGATGGAGCTATTGGGGTAACGGTAGTTGTTGGATTGACCAAGGGGTGGAATAATCAAAGTGATGACAGCAAGTATAAGAATCAGTATAGCCCAGCGCATAATTGTTCTCCGTTAGGTGTTTATCTTTGTCTAGGAGATGGAATGTCTACGGCAATTTTGGCATGAAATTTCAAGAATGAGGCAAGCACAGCTAGCTTGTGACTGCTTGCCACGAGCTAGAGTGCTGCGCAGAGATCTATGATGCTTATTGATGTGCTCTATGTTGTTCTAGGAATTGTGTTGTTGAGTGGAGGCGGCGAGGCCCTTATTCGCGCTACGTTATCGCTGTCGAAGCGGCTTGGCGTGTCGCCTCTATTAACGGGATTAGTGGTCGTTGGTTTTGGTACCTCTGCTCCTGAATTATTCGTTTCGGTGGATGCGGGTTTGCGCGGTCAGGCTGATTTGGCAATTGGCAATGTGGTTGGCAGTAATATTGGAAATATACTATTAATTCTTGGGGTTTGTGCGTTAATCACGCCCTTATCGGTTAAGCCCTCAGCGTTGCGGCGTGACGCGCTTGTGGTGCTGGCTTCCAGTGTGTTGTTTTCGTTGTTCATTGTCGGAGGATCGATCAGCAGTTTCGAAGCCATGATTTTATTAGCGGCATTGTTTGCCTATCTTTGCTGCGCTTATTATGCAGAGCGCGGCGCAAGGCCTGAACAGGAGCCCTTGGTTTATGAAGAAGAGGCTGCGGAATTAACCCGAGTACCGCAGCACTGGGTGGTCATGTTATTAATGCTGCTTGCTGGTTTACTGTTGTTAATTGGCGGTTCCTATGTTTTGCTTAAGGGGGCGGTCGCCTTGGCGAGTGATTTAGGCGTCTCAGAGGCATTAATTGGACTGACAATTGTTGCAATTGGAACATCGCTACCGGAATTATCGATCTCTATAATTGCTTCGATTCGTCGACATACGGATGTGGCGATCGGTAATGTGCTTGGTAGTAATATTTTTAACACGTTAGGTATTTTAGGGGTGTCGGCTTTGCTGCAGCCCTTATCGATTACAGGGCGTATATTTCATTTTGATCAATGGGTGATGTTCGGTGCCTCGGTGCTGCTGTTTTTATTTATGTTGAGCGGTCGGACGCTGAGTCGCCTAGAGGGCTTTTGTTTGTTGAGCGCTTATCTTGTCTATGTGGCATTGAGTGTTTGTTGTTTCTGACATCACTCAGGGCACTACCGAGCAGGGTACGTGGCTCTGTGCTAGCACGTAGACAGCTTTGAAGGGGTGGATGCGCTAGGCATAGCTGTCCTCATATTTACCTTGAAATATAGAAGGTAGACTTCTATTTAACTAGGTAAAATTCGCTGCCGTTATTCTGGTATGGTCCGTAAGTTATTGTAAGATGGTTGTTTGTGTGCAGGGACGACTCATCCATTGTTAAGTGCCGCGACTGTGACGAATAAGAAGTACGGATTAACTACGTTGGTAAGATGCTTACTAAACTCATACAGTGTTTGCGGTAGGAGTGCGAGTGATGCATGCTTGGAGTAAATTTTCACCACGAAAAATAGTAATCCGAAATGACTTAATCGAACCACTCATCATCAGGATCAAAGGCTGGTACGGGGATGTTGACGATTTTCATTTTCCCGATGGCGCGGTGGCGGCAGCCGGGTTTGATCAGGATGGTGCTCATGGGTTTGACGGGAATTAATTCGCCGTCGAGTTCCATGTGACCTTCACCTTCTAGAATTAAATAAATCTCGGTGAGCTTTTTGTGGTAATGGGTTTTGGCGTTGATGCTGATGTCAACGTAGTGAATCGAGGCGATTTGATCGGGGTCGTCAGTAAAGGCGCGACGGCTCATGCCACAGGGGCAGGGCTGGGCTTCGATGTCGGTGAAGTGACTGACACTATATAATGTGCTCATGATTTATTGCTCGTTTTCTGTTGGCGTTTCAAGTGCGGCAAAGACATCGCGTAGATAGTGGATGTCTACTTGTAATTGTGCGCGCAGTTTGGATTCATCATCTTGATGATAAAAGGGCATGTGAATAAAGGGCCCGCTAAACTGAACATCTTTACAGGCTTGGGCAAAATCGGGGAAGTACACTTCACCTTGATCAAGGGCAACCCATTGGCGCCTGCAGCGTCCGTCTTCACTAAATGTTGGGCGTGCATTTTTAATGCCGATTGCGGCTAAGTGTGCACCGAGTAAGGCGAGACTCTGCGGCCAGTTATCCATGCCTTCGTGGCATTGATTGCCGGTGTCGACCATAATCCCAAAGCCAGCGGGGTTACTGTCGGCACAAACATGCCAGGCGAGTGAGGGATTGGTGAGGACGGTGCCGTGGTGTAATTGGCTGATGCAGCGGATGCCAATTTTGGCACTGATATCTGCAAGTGCATCAACACATTTTTTAATTTCGCCGATGTAGGCCTGTATGTTTTTTGCTGAGTCACGCTTAAAATAACCTATGCGTACCTGTTTAATTCCATTGTCGTGTAAAATCTGCAATGGTTCCGGATCTTTGACTAGATCAAAGGGGTTGAGTCCTGCGGCAGTGGCAAAATAAACATCGACGCCGTGTGCACGCATATCCGTGCAAAATTGTTTGCAGCTTGCCGCTAAATTGGATTGCTCAATCCAATAGCCATCACGAACGACGGCATTGATGCTGTCTAGTGCAAATTCACTGACGAGATCA
>CBDUFM010000137.1:0-6962 GCA_965366325.1 uncultured bacterium | reverse complement strand
GGACCATACTTATGGCGCAGTTCCTGGTAATTTTAATATGTATCACGTTGACTTTTCAGCGGGTTTCAAAGGTGCCTATGGTCTGCGCTGGTTACACAGTGACCGAGAGCGCAGTATTCGCTTGGTGATTAGCACCAAGGTCTTTGCTGGGACATTCGCTGCTCTCGTTAAATTCAATAATGAAAAAATCTTCAGTGGTGGCATTCAAAAGATCCCTGGCGGCCGATCCGAGCATGAGTTGAAATTGAGAAAGGGTTGGAACTTGATGGCAGTCAAGACTAACAGCCTTGCTTGGCAGTGGCAGATCTGCCTCGATTTGGAAAGCGACGAATCGCTCGATGATCTACAGGTGGCCATTTATCCGCAGCGCTGATTAAGTTGAAGCGCGTTTTGTATAACGCATGATAGAACACAATATTCAAAAGCGGAGAATTCCATTTGGGTGATCGCCCGGTGCAGCGTGTCGCATTGACGGCCTCATCGGCGACGGTGAATATAACGATTAAAGATAAACGCTTGATTGGCGCTGTCTGGGCTGACGTAACTGATTATCACTTCAACCGCGAAAAGATTTTGTTAGTCTGTGATTTAATGGGTAAAAGTTAACGGGGCATCGTTATGAAGAGGTTAAATGAACTACTGGTGAAATTATTGGGATGAGTCCAGAGGGGGCTGATCCGGTAGAGTGTACCGGTAGCATGGACTTTCCAGGGCATCCTTTCGGTGTTAGTGCCTCGAATGTGAATTAGGCTGTGGGTATGAGAATTATTCTGCTGCTGCTGCTCTGTGTATGTATTGTTAGCGAGGCTAGACTCGCTGCCCAAACATTTGCTTATTATGCTGAGCATGATAAGCGCCCCATTGAAAGCCATGTGGTCAAAAGGGTGGGTGGTCAGGAATTAATGCTCTTGGTGTGTAAGCCAGATAAGTGGCGGCCAACAGATAAAAACAGCGGAATTATTTGGGTTCATGGTGGCGGATGGACGAGTGGTGAGCCAGGCCTATTTACGCCACATATGCGTTATTGCGCAGCTCGTGGAGCGTTGTCGTTTTCAATTCAGTATCGCTACACGAAATCGTGGCGTCCACCGCAGCGCAAGAAGAATGTGAGTGCAGCGGAAAATGAAAAAATTCGCGCGGCATACCTTAAGGATTATTACGCAGCGCCGGCTATTGCTGATTGCATTACTGACTGTGCAGATGCGGTGCGCTATATTCGTCAGCATGCCAACACCTTCGGGATTGATCCTCAACGCTTGGCTGCCATTGGCGATTCATCGGGCGCGCATTTGGCGGCCTGTCTTGGTACCTGCGTCCCTGCTGACGCACGGGTGAACGCAGTCGTTGCCTGTAGTTCAATTTCTGACCTGACTTATAAATTCGGGCGTAAATATGTGAAGCCAAGTCCTGGTTTGGAGGACAAGGAAATGGAAGACGATGCCGAGCGCCTGAAACGAGCGCAAGCTGCGTCGCCCCTGTTTCATATTCAACACGATGGACCGCCGTTTCTGGTTTTACATGGGCAAAAAGATTGGCTTGGTGATGAACCGCAGCGTTTTGTCACTGCTCTCAAAGCAGCAGGTACAGATGTGCAATTTATTGAATATCCGGGTGTCGATCACGCCTTTATCATTTATGGCTATAACGCCACCTTGGCTCAATTTACCCGCGCTATCCGCGATATCGATGCATTTTTGCTTCAACATGGCTTCTTGACGGGGCAATCCGATTTAGGTCCCATAACAACAGACTAGGTCGACACGGCAATCATTAGCATTGTTGGCATGGTGACTTACATATATGTCACTTAAAGTATACTAGGACGTTATACCTCTAATGATTGCCACCATTCACAGAGGAAGCCTCCATGCATCAGTTACTCCCTAGTCTAGGAATCATATTTATGTCTCTGTTTGCACCACTAATGGCCGCCCAGACTGACAACCATGGCATCCATGCGCTGCCGCGTACGCAGCCGCTGCAGATTGATGGCAATCTCGATGACTGGGATCTCAGTGCATCGATATCTATCTGTTACGATCTCGCCAGTCTCAAGGATATTTATTCAGCAAAAGTTGCGATGATGTACGATGACGAGGCCTTCTATGTGGCCATTGATTGGAAAGACCCCCACCCCATGGGGAATAGTCACGACCCACAATTCCAAGCGAATCGTGGTTGGGCAGGTGACTGTATTCAAATGCGTATCAAGACGGATAAAATTAGTCATTTGACCGCGTGGTATTTTGAAGCTCGCCAAGAACCAGCGATACAAATTAGCTACGGCGAGAGTCTGACTAAGCCATTTGGCGGTGGCGCGATACAGCTTTTTCAGCAAGAGAAGTGGAGATTGGATCAGGGCGCAGAGATGGCCTTTAAGGCACATGCGGACGGCAAGGGTTATGTTCAGGAAATGAAATTACCATGGGCATTAATTACCAAGGACGGTCGTTCGGCGATTAAAAAAGAATTTGCATGTGGTATTGAATTACTGTGGGGTGAAGCGGATTGGCCGGTGCATCGTTATGCTGATAATTTGCAAGAAGGGGAAACCAGTCGTGAATTTTTTTGGACTGCGCATAAAGCTTGGGGTCCGGTATTTTTGGCGGAGCATGGCAATTTAAGTTTACCAACGCCAGCTTGGGAAAAGATCGATGAGGAGGCTGCTCCAGAAGGTCCGGTAGAAATTGCCTATACACTCGACAAAGCGCAGCGCGTTACCATCGCTATTGATAAGGCGCAGGGTAAACGCGTGCGTAATTTAATTGCATCAGTAGCGCGCGATGCTGGTGCACAAATCGAAAAGTGGGACTGTCTCGATGATAATGGTCAATTAGTGCAGCTAGGTGATTATACGTATAAAGCGCTCCGTCATGACGGTTTGCATGTGACGTATCAGGGTAGCTTTGCCAGTCCTGCCGATCCACCATGGAATGTAACAAATGGTAAGGGGCAGTATTATGGCGATCACACTGCACCTGAGGCAGTCTGCTTTGGTCCGGATAAGATTGGTGCACTCGCTTGTCCGATGGGTGAAGCGGGTCGCCATTTAATTGGTGTGGATTTGACCGGTCAGCGCCAGTGGGGCGTGGCTAATCGTCAAGCCTTCGCTGGCGGTCGCATCGCCTTGACTCCCAACGGTAAGACACTGTATATTGCCAATGTCGATGGGTCGACTGGGCGCTACACGATATGGCGCTGTTTACTTAAAACTGGTCATTATGCGCCATGGAAACAAGTTGACGAACATGGTAAAGAAATTCTTGATTTAGAAATTTGCGCTACGGGCGGTATGCAGCAAATGCGTGGTATTGATGTGCGTGCTGGTAAGCTTGCCGTGTTGATGGCCGTTGACAGGCAGATTTTTTTGCTTGATGCGGAAACGGGTAAGGAGCATGCCGTGCTTAAAGATATGCCTGCAGATGCCCGTGGCTTATGTTACGAAAATGACCATTCACTTTTATTGATCGCCGGTGATGCCTTATACCGCATTGCCACGACTGCAGAAGGCCAAGTGCAAAAAATTGCCAGTGGCTTGATAGAAGCCTATGATGTGACGGTTGACGCTGAAGGATTGATTTACGTCAGCCAACAGGGCAGCGCTATGAACGTCGCCGTTTTAAATCGTCAGGGCAAAGCAGTGCGGCATATTGGTAAACAGGGCGGCCGCCCACATCGCGGACATTTTGATGAAACGGGTATGTACAAACCAGCCGGCATTGCGATTGATAGCACAGGCAAACTTTGGGTTACGGAACAGGACCAGCAGCCTAAGCGGACGAGTATTTGGCATACCGGTGGTGATATTGATGAAAGCAACAGCTTGGCGTTTGATTTAGTTGGTACCACCGCCTATTGCGCAAGTGGCACGATTAATCCGTTCGATCATAAAAATGCGATTAGTGAAAGTACGGAATATCGCTATGACGCTCAGCGTCAGCAATGGCGTCCGGTCTATAGTTTTGTTGATCAGCTTGGCACAGGAATCCCGTGGGTTGGTCGTTTTGCACGCGTCGGTAAACACGAATATGTACAATTTAGAGGAACGGCGCGTAGCAACGGAATGGTAAAAATATTTGTACGTGAATCAGATGGTGGCTGGCGTCACTGTGTCGAGTTTGGTAATGTTGGTGGTCGTTGGAATTCAAATGATAAAAAACAGCTGAAATTCAATAAACGCTTTACGGGTCCCTTATGGGAGGGGCATCAGGATGACATTTTTTGCTGGATTGATCGTAATGATGATGGTCAGCCAACACCAGACGAAATGAGCTTTGTCAGCGCTGGACGCATCGGTGGTTACTACTGGGGTCAGGCAATTGGTCCGGATTTACGCGTGGTTCTGCCGATGAAGAATAAAAATATGACCTTAAAGGTCAAAACTATTACCGCGCAGGGTACGCCAGTCTATGATTTTGCACAGGCACAAACGGTGAGCGTTCCACATTCTGGTAACGGCGAAGGCATGTTAATGGCTGGACGTGATGGTCGTAATTATTTAAATCAATCACCACTACGTGCAGTAGATGAGCAGGGTACTGAATTATGGACTTACCCAAATCCGTATTTATCAGTGCACGGCTCGCATAAAGCGCCGGCGCCACGTGATGGTTTGATTATTGGTGCGAGCAGTATCTATGGCACAGCCGTTGTGAATGAAGAAATCGGCGAAGTCTTTTTGATGAACGGCAATCTTGGGCAAAACTTTATTTTTACTGAGGACGGCCTGTGGGTGCAGTCGCTGTTTAATGATTGTCGTGGCTGGTACGACGTGCCAGATAAAGCCGTTGTAGGTATGCCCTGCGACGCGATGACCGCTGGCGGTGAAAGCTTTGGCGGAGATTTCTGTAAGAGTGACGATGGTCGCTACTATATTCTCGCTGGGGCAACCGCAGCGGTTATTTACGAATGTACAGGCTTTGACAGTCTCAAGCGTTTTGGTGGTTCACTACAGGTGACTAAGGCTGATATTCAAGAGGCCGATGCATTGCGCATTCGCCGCGCCGCAGAAAGTAAAGCTGACCAAACCTGCACCATCGCACGGGTTAGCACTGCGCCACAGATGGATGCGAATTTAAGCGCATGGAATATGGACGAGGGTACAGTGAGTATCGTCGGTGGTGCTGGTGATGTTGGCAAAGCGAAGGCCTGTTTCGATCAAGAGCACTTATACGTAGCCTGGCAGGTCAAAGACAAGACGGCCATGAAAAATATTGGGCAAGATGACCGACTGATGTTTATCACTGGCGACTGCGTTGACCTGATGCTGCGTACCAGCGACAGCGAAAGCAAAAATCCAGTAGCAGGCGACCTGCGCGTTGTTATTAGCAAGCAGGGCGACACGCCAATCGCGGTTATTTACGAACAAGTTAAGCCCGGCGCAAAACCAGCAGAACACGCCAAAATGAGTTCGCCGTCGCGTGACATCGCCTTTGACCGCGTCGCGCGCATTGCAGTGCCAATTCAAATGGAAAAAATAAAAGGCGGCTACGGTGTAACAGTGGCGCTTCCTTTCAAGGAATTAGGTATCACCAGCCTAGCTGGTAAAACCCTGCGCGGTGATTTCGGTATCTTGTTATCGGATAGCACCGGTCGTGAATGTACTTCGCGTAACTACTGGTCAAACCAAGCGGCAAACAATACCAACGACGTCCCCGACGAAGCGGTACTCCAGCCATCACTGTGGAGTAGTTTGAACTTTGCCAAATAGTTAGTCGTTATCTGAGGGATGGATAAAAGGGGGATGCGCATGCGCATCCCTTTTTTGTAGGGGCTTTTAATGATCTTGAATGTTTTGCGTAGAGCTAAGATCTTATTGCCGGCTATCTCTTGATTGAGATTTTGCTGTGACAGGGCTGTCGGTGTTGTTGTTGCATCGCCTTTAGCAGGTGTCGAGTGCTAATTGCCCAAACTAGCGCCTTATTAAAACTGCCCCAATGGGCAACGAAGAGGACTTGTGCGCCAATCTTTTTTGCTGCTTTGTGGAACATGCTCGCGTATTTTTCCATGCTGGCTAGGCTATCTGGATTCGGAAAGTCGACGTAGACTTGTAGAACGACTAGGTTTCATTAGCTGCCATCGGTAATTTTAGCGAGGGCTTTGCCTTCATCCCAATGCCGTTTCATGGTGCGGCCACCTGCGCTATATGCATCAGTGACTAAGCGCTGCTTGCTTGCCTGAGTCATCCGTGCAAGTGTGCCGGGTCAATCATAGGTGTGGGTGTAGCTGTTTCCTATGAATAGAATCTTGCTTTCGCTAGCCCAGCTTAAAGCAGCGATGAACAGGATCAGTAAAAGGGTGCTTACGCTTTTCATAGGTGGCTCACCGTTGTTTAGTTACTTAAAATTTATGGAACACGTGTATCGGCATTCGACCAGAAGCCTAGGTCGACTGGCTTAAGCAGCAGTAAGAGCAGGGACTTGAGCAACACACTGTGCTTTGGGCTGGAGCAGGTGCAGATCAGCTGATCTAACACAGTCTTTCGTCGCTTTGCCTCAAGTTGACATAATTTTGCACGACTTGCTGGCGTTGTTTTTTATGCTGTGACTGAGTGGCGTTTCTACCTGCGGGCTAGTTTGGGTCGTATGGGGGTAGCTAGGCGCGGTAGACTCGGTCTGACACTCGGTCTTTCAGGTGGCAGGGACGTCGCGACCTGAACGAACATGCTAGGGCTTTCAATTGACGCTGTCATTTCATTGTCAGTATATCGATAATGGATGATTGTAGCTTATATGTTTAACATCGACATTAAGAAGCTCCTCAGTGACATCGCTATCGTATCGTTGTCTGTTCTCGGTTTGATGCTGGTGGACCCGATTCTCCATATGGAGTCAGCTGAAGAGGGTTTGCATGTAGAGAGCAAGTTGCTCATCCTCGGCTTTGTCTTGTTAATTGGTTCTTTTGCCGGGCGCATTGCACACCGCTTACAGCTACCGCGCTTAACCGGGTATTTGGTGGCTGGG
>CBDUFM010000136.1:0-6977 GCA_965366325.1 uncultured bacterium | reverse complement strand
TGAAGTCCATAAATGGGCCCATCGGAGCCGTAAAGAAAATGGAAAAATTATAAGCTTTTTACAGGATAAACATATTGTGCAGAGCCGTGCTCAACATGGCAAGCATCACGGCCATGATCGCAATACACATTACTGCGCCATCACCGAATGGGTGAACCCGATCCTAGAAAAAATTAAATTCTGGCGTGGCCTTGAATGGATGATCAAGAAAATAACGGGTGTCAGCCCACGCGTTGACCCCGTAGTGCTTGCGCGGCGAGAGCGACAGAAGCAGGAATCATTTGGAACAAAAACAACGCAACTGATTGCAGTCGCTGCGTAAGCGCCTGTTGAGAAAGATGCTGTCCATAAAAGGGGAAATCATGCATTTCAAAAACATAACTTTACTCACTGCGCTTGCCTGCTCACTGAGTTCTTGTGGATACATTAATAATACGAGACAGTACGATAGCGAACAAATTAAGGAGCCGGAGAAAAAATATATGCCTATGAAGAAAGCGACACCTTATCTTGAAGATCCAGCGCAAGATGTCAGGCAGTCGTAGGTAGAGGGTGTTGATGGGTTTATAGTAAAATTTGCTAGAAAATAGTTGGCGTACGTATCTTTTGAGGTGCGAATATGTCTCTGCGGCGTTTGTTTGTGGTGCAAGCATGCTCCGCTAGAACACTGCTGGGTACTGGTTGTCTTTTGCGCTGTATCGCTGTAGTCAGCGTGAGTTCCTGTTGAATGCTTCGCGTAAGCAATATGCTGCAAGTGTGAAGCGAAATTGGATGGCAGATAAAACGAAGTTGTGTTTGCCTGAAAGTGAGCCCTTGATGATATGTATTTCTACTTTTTTTCTGCATCAAGTATTTATCAATGGGAGAAATGCGGTGCTAGAAAAGGGGACAAGGTACATGGAGCCAAATGGGTACAAGAGAAACTGGCATATGCCATATATACTCAAAGAAATTTTAATTCAGGTTAGGCCGCCAAATGAATAATTTATTCCGCGCGTTGTCGCTTAGTTTATCAATATTGTGCATTGTTAGCTCAGAAGAGGTAACAGTCTTCGAGAAGGGATCGGTAGACGGCGAGGGGAAATATTTTAAAACCGATGAAGGGGAGTTGTCGAAATCAAATTGGCTAGGCAGACCAGTCGAACAAGTGATTCGCCACTTTATGGCGGACAAGGCGAGGCCATCCATTCGTTCAGTAAAATTGGTGGTTAATGATGACACCAATTTGGTTGAGAAAGTTATAATCGGCAGTATGCGCTATATCCCATACAAGACTGTATATGAAAGACCGCATAGTGAGGACTACAGTAAGTTGTTTGTATGGGGGTCAAAAATATTAAATATTGAAAAAGACAAAGTGACAGATGCCCTTCAGAGTGGGGATGATGCAATATGGGATTCAGTGGACGATTGTGAGTCCGTGCAATTAGTAACTCAAGGCCTGATAAATGGAAGCTTTGAGGACTCATTTACTGTGATAGCAAAAGTGAAATCCTCTTTCATATTGAGTGCAGCAGAACAAGAGAGATGTCTCGTGGTTCTTTCTAATTTGAACAAATTTATTGATAATTTGTCCGGTTCTTGTTTGCCAGAAAATGACAGGGAGATGGCCGTTGTCGTGAGCCAGTTGCGCCACAGCTACATACCCAAAGACTTCGCCTCTCTTTATATCAATAAGCCAATTGCGGAACACGGCGTTAACTATAAAAAAAATTCCAAGAGAGCATTTAGGTTAAATTTAAAAGTATGGGAAAACGTAAGCAAGGAGATGGTTATTCACGAAGCCTTGCGTGATGTTATGGGGGTGGACGATCGCATGTATAATATCACATTCGTTAAGGATGAAAAGGTTGGGTATGTATTTTATTTGACAAAAAAAGAAATCTACAAGGAAAGCGTCTCGGTGAGAGACAAGGTGATATTTTGCCAAGGGCAGTACGGTATAACTTTAACTCAGGCCGATTATACTGTAGGAATAAAGGCTATCGTAGGGCTGCTTTCTGATAATATAAAAAGTGATCTTGAACAAAGTTGCGGCAATTACGCAAGCACTTGGACAAGAAGTGAGATTCATTATAGATCGCAGGCATTAAGGAATTTGATCGGCATGTCTAACGATTGGATTCAAAGTGGGCTGACGAGAGAACATCACAGTGCAATTGTTGCCACTTTGCCTATCGGCGTGTCTAAAAATGACGTCTATCTGGGCGAGGGGTCCGAAATGCGAAAAATAAATATAGAGAAAATGTTAAAAAAAATGGCCGAATAATTCGTAACCGATTCGGGAAACCAACAGTAGGCGTACATATCTTTTTGAGATAAGTTTTTCCCTAAGTCGTTCCCGAGGTACATTGGACAGCTACTTCTCGTAAGTGCCTGTCCTTATTTTGGTCCTCGCTATTATATTGGCCGTGACGTGCTAGGGGAAACTAATCAATCGACGGGAAGAAATCGGACTGTAATAGCCTGTCTGTATCTAGCTCATTTTTATAGCTTCTTAAACCCTTTGACGACTAAGTCTAAGGATTCGCCCGTGTATTCTACCCATTCTTCCGCGCTGCCATTTTTTGTCTTTTGACGTGCGTACCATGCATTGCAGTTCGTGCAGTGGTGAATCATACCACTGTGCATAGATTTACGAATGTCTATATTGGGACTTGCTTTAATAGTGCCAACATACCGTACGCTTTTCGTTTTGCACTTTGGGCATTCAAAACGTTTTCTCTTGAGGTGAACAACAAGACAAATGATTACAATTAATGAGCTGGACAAACAATAATATATGGAGGCATCCATGCTATTTACATCCATCTACTTGATCGGGGAGAAGAAAAGCTAGACGTATATATATTTTCGTTAAATGGCATGGTTGTCTACTGTTATTTTTGCGGAATGTCAGGCAGTCGTAGGCAGAGGGTGTCAACGGATTTACGGTGAGATTTTCTTAATCCCTTAGATAGATGGTCTGCGTTGTGCTTTTGTCATGAACACCAATTTCAATGCTGTAACTTTGGCCTGCATGTGTAATGTCTAATCTATGTGTGCCCTTAAAGGCACGAAAGTGTATGTGTCCATTTTCATCACTTTGTAAATTGGCTTTGCTGTGCCACTGATTAAAGACGAGGTCTTTGTAGATGGCGAGGGCAGGTTTGGGGCTCCAGTCTTTGTGGAAGAATGTGCCGTTTTTGAACCAATGTCGGCCGTCCCAGAAGCCCCAGAATACAAAGCCTTCGACGGATGGATGGGCAAAGCTGCTGATAAAAAATTCTTTAAAACATTGGCCTTGATTGGCGATGCCTGCTTCGCTGCGCCAGTATTTTCCAAACATATCGAATTCAGTGACCCAAATAGGGAGGCCGAATTTACCAAAACGGTCAAAGGTTTTATTCATGTCAGCAACGCTGACCCATTTGCTGTCATTTTGAACGTGGCATTGCATGCCGATGCCGTGTAGCGGGGCTTTGGCGTCAATGAGACTTTGAATGGTTGATTCATACATGGCGCGCTGATCTTCGCGAATGCTGGCGAGAATATCGTAATCATTTACAAAGAGCTCTGCATTGGGTGCAGCTTTATGGGCCAGATGATACCAGTCAGCAATAATGGAAGATGTTTGTGCTTTTTTGTGGTCAGGATCGAGGACTCTTAAAACATAGGGGTGGTCGGATATTTCATTAGTGACGTCCCAGGCAAATATTTGAGGACTGAGCTTGCGCGCTTGATCCGCAATGTGATCAGCAATGCGTTGGCGTATGTGTTCGAGATTGGCTTCTTCGCCGGCTTCTGCTTTAACGACTTCGTTCCATACATCTTTGGGCATCGGTTTGCCAAATTGTTTGGTTTGCCAAACTAAGGTGTGGCCGCGTAGGGCGATATTTTGTTTTTGTAGCCATGCGGCGCAGTCGTTGGCAGCTTGGCGTCTGTCGCTGCGTTCCCAGTTTGTCCATTTATGTGCATTTTCTAAGACGGCACAATTGAAGAGTTCTTTTATGTGCTGTTTATAGGGGTCTTCTTCACTGAGTCCTGCGAAATAGGACACATTGACGGCCGTTCCAAATTTAAAATCGTGAGCTGTTTGTTGCCATACAACGCTGGCGCCGTTTGCCGGTTCTCCACTCTTGAGGCGCAGCGTAATAATGGCGTCACCCATACGATGTTCACGAATGCGCTGTTGAGCGGCTATTTCCCAGTCATTATTTGTTTCAAGGGAGAAGAGGGGGCTAAGGGTCGTGAGAAAAATGGTAATGAGTAAGAATGAACGCATTTTGCACCTGTCGATGATGGCTGGTGTGGGCACTTGAGCAGAAAAAACGAGGTTGTTTGCATGCTGTGACAGGGGCAAGGCATAGAGCGGTGAATACATGTATCTATGCAGCGCTTACGGAAAACCATTTGTTTTATTGAAGTGGCCAGCGTGCAAATAATTCTATACGAGTTGCAAGAATGCCTGCTGCATACAGGCCAAAATGTCCAGCGCCGGTGATGGGGTTTGGCTTCAGCAGGGTGCCGCCAATAACAACGCGTTTGCCAGCCCACTTTTCTAAGGCGCTTTCATTAAAAGTCAGTGCGCCTTGGCCTTGATAAATCCAGAGGGCGGATTGATCCGTTTCTTGCCGCTCGGCTTTTGGCCAATGATTAATGCTCACGTTTTCAAATTCAAATTGTAAAATCCCTGTAACGTAAACATAGCTGTCTTGGTGCTGGTCTAGCTCTTGAATGGCTTGATTGATGCTGAGGAGTTCCATTGCCGCTAGAGGATCACTGGTGCGAGGCCAAATCAAGCATTTCAATTAGAGAATGTACATTTAGATTCGTCGGTAGGTGTAGCATGTCGTATTTAAATGATCCCCGTGTCTTTTTGGCAACCGAGCGCACGCTCTTGGCGTGGATACGTACTGAAATTTCAATACTCGCGGTGGCCTTTGTCCTCAAGAAATTCACGGTCACCGATACGGCTGTGCATCAAGCGGAGCTCACGTGGATCCTCGGGGGTCTGTGCTTGGTGACCCTTTGTATGTCGATCCTCGCTGTCATCCAAACCTGGTCTTCGCTTGCACGCCTAGACCCCGTCGAAGTCCCCGGGCCCTTAGCTAAGCCGCTGGTCCTGACCGGCGGCATCGTCTCGATCCTACTCTGCCTAGGCGCCACCTATATAGTGATGTTTTATTAGGCGTTAGCGAGTTCTGTGGCGCGCGCGAGTGTGCCCTGCTTGTGGCTCATGCGCGCGAGACGCACGCGGTCCCAGCGAAAAACTACTATTGCCGTGATCCACCCCCAGTAAGCACAGTTGATACAAGTCCTACAGAGAACCTTTTACAACGTAAAAGTTCAGGTGTCGAAATAGCTGCAGCACCGGTATGCTTGAGCGCAACGAGACCGGTGCGAAAGGTGTTGTAGCCACCGTGCTTAAAGGTCCTTTTACGCAGTAAAAGTTCAGGAGCCACCGAGCTTACGGAGTAGGGATAGAATCAGCTTTGCTGATCCCTGTGGAGTAAGCGAATGCGACGTGAGAAGGGTTCTTGTAGCCGACATGATATAAGTGCCTACAGCTGAATCTTTTACGTAGTAAAAGTTCCGGAGGCGAAAGATCTGAAGGCCCAACATAATCGAGCGCAGCGAGTTTGGGCCGTAAGTTCTTGTGCTGACATGATATAAGTGCCTACAGCCGAACCTTTTACGCAGTAAAAGTTCAGGAAGCGAAAGCATCGTAGGAGCAACATAATCGAGCGCAGCGAGTTTGCTCCGTAGTTGCTTGAAGCTGACGTGATAACTAGGTACGATTCTTGCGAGTGATTAGCGCCTATGTCTATTGCCGAACAGATCGATGAATCCATAGATGATGCCCTGCCCGAGTTTTTAGAGGACGCTGTTCCTGCTACGAGTGATTGGGATAGTGTCGCTATCGATGATGTGCTTGACCATCTGGCTCAGGGTGAGGTCTATGCCGAGCATGGGGTCACGGCGATGTACGCCCAGCATGCACGTGAAGTTTCTGATGTAACGGATGCCTTTGCCGAGGTGAGCACCGAGGCATTTAATCGCAATCAGGGTTTGTCAGAAACAGATCGTTTTCATCGCGAGCGCTACAAGGGCGCGGTCTATGTGCCGAAGATGAAGGCTGAGACCAAGGTCATGGTGACAACGGTCTTATTGTTAATGTCTATTTTTGCGATGATGTCGGCCTTGGCCGCGTATGCGATTACCTACATGACGGCAGCAATTCGAAATACCTATACCGACAGCGCGCCTAGTATTGAAGAGCAGCCAGTCAGTACGGCGGTCTTATTAAGCGATGGAATGTTTGAGCAATTAATCGAGCGTTACCCTGAGCAAATTGTATCGCTGTATTTAAAACGTGCGCGCGCCTTTCATAAAGAGAAAGAATGGTTGGCCTCAATCGAGGCGTATAAAACGGCGGAATTACATAGTGTGTATCCCATTCCAGTCGTAGAGCAGCTTGATCATGTGCAGTGCTTAATTGGCGCGAAGCGCATTGATGCAGCTTTAGAGCATTTAAGTCAGTTGGATTTTGAGGCGATGAGTGATGAAGATCGGGGGCGTGCAACAGCGTTGCTTGGCCGTCTCCATTTTGCCGTAGATTGAAAAAGCTGATAGCGGCACATCTGCGGCGTTGTCAACAGCCTCGCATAGAGTCCTATGCCACGGCTGTTGACGCCTTGCATCTGTACCACTCTCAGCTTTTTCATCTGTTGTGCTGGGAGTTTCGCTTGTTGTGCTTGGGAGTCTCGCTTCGCTGACTCCCTTGTTGTGCTGGGAGTCTCGCTTTGCTGACTCCCTTGTTGTGCTGGGAGTCTCGCTTTGCTGACTCCGGTGTTGTGCTGGGAGTGTCGCTTCGCTGACTCCTGTTTTTTTATTAGCATCGTCGTGTTTTTAAGTGGGCTTGGGTTTTGTAGTCGAGATGGATAGCGGCACATCTGCGGCGTTGTCAACAGCCTCGCATAGAGTCCTATGCCACG
>CBDUFM010000135.1:0-6996 GCA_965366325.1 uncultured bacterium | reverse complement strand
CTAAATTGGTAGCAGTTGATTGAAAAACCGTATATCGCCCATTTGCATCAATGTCAGGGTTTAGAGAATCTCCATCTCCCTGCGTTCCATCCTGACGTTTACTGATCAACGTTGTTACAGCCCCACTACGTGCAAAAATATCAGTAAAACCATTCACATCTGAGTTTATTAAATTAGTGGCCTCTGATTCGAATACTATTGTTGTTGCATTATTACTAGTAACCGGATTAGTAGATTTGCCATTACCTTTAGTGCCATCACTATGCCTACTGACCAGTTCGCTGGTCTTTGCTTGGATGTTACGCAAATAAACATCTTCTATCACGTCGCCATCGTCAGCATGCATATCGCTCGCCTCAGAACTAAATACAAGATGGGTCCCCAGTGGATCAATATTGGCTGCAATAACGTTACCGTTTGTCTGTGAACCATTTGTATGAAGATTATGTCGTTCGGTTACACCCGTAGCTGCAGTCCAGAGCATCAGATCTGTTTTTTGGTTGGTGTCATTAGGAACAATATATCTATCTGCACTAAGGTAACAAACATATGCAGCCGCATCATCTATACGTGGCAACTTAGATCCTGCGTAAGAATAAATCGAACCACTAGTTTTTGGTGAAATCAAACTGGTCAAACCAGTCTGACGATCGTGCATAAACACATCAACACTCAAATTAACGTCTGTAGACACAAGGTTACTCGCATTTCCAGAAAATACTGCATAACGACCATCTCCACTCAAGTCACCCACATCACCATAGCCCCATGTAGCGTATGTTCTTTCTGTTTTATTTATATCAATCGTCCAAGCATTTATAACGTCACGAACGAAAAAGTCAGTTTGTCGATTATTGTCACCTGACACAAGATTATTAGCTGTTGATCTAAACAAAACACGTGCGCCATCATTACTTATTTCACACGATGATGAGGAGGCGTTAGCAAAATCCCCAATCGTTGATTGACTTACATATTCAAATTCACCGGTATCAATATGTTTAATAACTATATCATAATAATCATTGGTATCGCCTGCAATATCAGAAACATAGCGCGCAGGGAATGATACTTTATTTCCCGCATAATTTAAATCATACGGACATGTTCCTAGAGAAGGGCTCGCGGTATAGTTAACAATGTGATCATCTAAACCATCGACACTAACCACACGAGATTCTAAAGTCGCTAGGTCACAGAGATATAAATCCTGATCCTTAAAAATGTCTGCTGGGTCTAAATTCGTTGCTTGAGATGCAAATAACACAAAATTGCCATTACCGCTAATTCTAGGCTTTAAACAAACACCATTTGCTGGGTTTGCATGTTCATCTACTGCAAGCAAAGTTACTGCATCAGTATTTACTGTATAAAGATAAATAGCTCCATCTACTTCATAAACGACTTTTTCACCGTCTGCACTTATGTCGATCCAATTTACATTGCTGGAAAACTGAGCTCCTGCCAAGGTTTTACTCACCAAAATGGTATCCCCACTCAACGCATCATGCATATAAGCATCTAATATCGGCCCATTGGTATCATTGTCGATTAAGTTGGTCACTTTTGATATAAATACCACTCGGTTTGCATCTGCACTTGCTGCATACATGCCAAACGCGCGCGATGAACTATCATACTGATTGGCTTGAGTTCCATCGCTGTGTACATTGAATCTATAACACTCCTTCGTTTCAACATGCATGCGATACCGATCTGGCAAACCATTAGTATCATTATCCACCAAAGCCACTGGTGTTGTGAAAAATACATAATATTTATCATCTGCATCCACATTAACCGTTATTATTTCACCCGTATCTAAATCATGGCGCTTCAACCAGGATCGCCTCTGATATGAAAGACCTATACTAATGTATTCCCCTTCCCGTGCTTCGTAATATACATAACGACCATCTTTTGACATAGTTGCAGAATAAGCTCTGTCACCCGTACCCGTTTCGCTATGTATAGGGGCCGCTGTTAAAAGATAAGGATCCGCAAGCGCATCGTGAACAACATCGACAGTCACCGTTGCCGGCAAACTATAATCCGTGCCATCGAATGCCGCATAGCTAAACACATCGGTACCGATAAAACCCGTTGCAGGGTAATAATAGAGTTTGTCACCAATAATTTCCACGTTCGCATTACTTGAATCCGCAGAAATGACATAGCTCAATGCGTCCGCATCAGCATCAGTCCCAGACAAAAGCACACTCAATGTCTCTGCTCTATTTATACTGTCTGTCAGGGCTGCTATTTCAGGGAGCTTATTTGACGGCGCTCCTCCTCCGGGTCCTCCCGAAGAACCGCCACCACAAGAGTTCAAAAACAGCACTATGCTGACAACCATGAGAGCGTGTTTCACTATCCGCATTGATTCCCTTTTACAGAGACACATCTTGCTTCTCTATCGAGTGGATTGCGATATTATAATACAAATCATGCAATTCAACTAAGCATTACGTTGATTTCAGGCAGCACGGCAGTCTGCATAGCAGTAGCCTAAGCGAGGCTGCAAAGATTGCGCATCCTTACACAGTTGGCCATGATGCTTATTGACCTGTTCATGTGCGTTTCCGCAGCATCTACCTGCCACTGCATTCTGAACTGCTGCTACGGACTAAGAAACACAGGCAGCTGCGCCTAGCTGATGCATAAGTCCCTGCTGGCCCTTATTTGCTCCTGGAATAGCAAAGCCATTGATGAATATACGGCGTGGCTTGGTAGAACGATTTGGCGTGGAGCCATGAATTGTATACGGATTAAAAAACAAGACATCACCAGCAGCTGGCGTCGGGTACACAGCCGTTGACGCATCAAAGCTATGCGCAGGTACAGTATACCCGTCCTTGCTGGCGCTGTGCTCAACATGTCCCGATTTATGCGAAGCTGGAATCAGACCAAGTGGTCCGTTTTCAGCCGTAACGTCATCAATTGCAATCGCTGACTGCACATAACTTCCGAGGCCATTCACATCAACAAACCGCCCATTACCCATGCCACGGTGCTGGCTGTCTTTATGCCACGCAAAGGCCTGTCCGTCATTGGGCATTTTAAAATGAATTTGATTGATTAATTGTTCTAAACGCCGCGTCTCAAGTATTTGACTCGCAATCTCTAGCAAGCGTTGATCGGCACCAAATTGTTTAAATGTTGGATGCGCATAGCCACACCAAGCGACAAAACGCAGGGTTTTTTTCTGATAGGTAAAACGTGCACCCTGTTCATCGTGTACCAAGCGATCATCCACAGTGATGCCTGCCGCGATTTCCTGTGCCCGCTCCCAAATGCTATCATAGGCACAGCGCATGGTGCTGATTTCATCTTGCGTAAATAAGCCCTTCACACTGATAAAGCCGTTTTGGTGGTAATCCTTAATCTGCTCGTCATTGAGAAACATTGCTGAGTTCTTTCTTGCTTACTGGTTGATGAATAGCTTGTGATTGTAGCAGATGGGCTAGCCTCTCAATCATTAATTTGAATAATTATTCAGAATAACTGAATTTGGAGCTGGACCATGGCTGAAACTAAACCGGTACAATCTCTTCTGCGTGGCGTAGAGGTCTTGCGCCTCTTAGTCGGCGCCCAACACGGGATGCGCCTGCAAGAGCTGGCCCAGCTGATGGAGCTCAAAACCCCAACAGTGCATAATATAGTTAAAACCCTGAGTATAGCCGGCTTGGTAGAAAAGCTGAGCAGTAATCATTACGCCGCGACCCTCTCTCTGGTCGAACTCGGTGATGCCGTGCGCCATAATCGCCAGCACGTAGAAATAGAAAAACTCATGCGCCAGCTCGCCACCACCCATAAACAGGCCGTGATTAATTATGCCCGCCCCAGTCAAACAGCACTCGCCGTGGTTTTACGCATGAGCCCAGATCAACCGCGCGTCATGCAATACCCCAGCGGCAGACAGTACCCACTTTATGCATCGGCAACTGGCCTAGCCTTTCTCAGTTTCGCCAGCCAAGAAGACGTCTGTGCGATGCGTGAATACCACCCCTTTCATGACCGCGCTACCCATCACTGGAAAAGCCCCGCAGAACTGGACAGCTATCTAAGCAAACAAAGAAAACAGGGCTACGCCGAAACGCAATTCGCCAGACAAGAACTCTACCGCATCTCAGTGCCCGTCTACGACAATCAAAATCAGCTCAGCGGATTTTTCGGCGCCGCCATCGGCATCCAACATCTCCCTACGCGCAAAGCCCAACGCGCATTCGCTAAAGAATTACGAGACCTCGTTCAATCATTAGACGCAGCCCTCTTTGCCGGACCCATTGATGGATGACTGGCACTGCAACATTCAGCGCACCTTTTGCTTAGCTACCCACGCAAAATGGCGTTGCAAATCAGCATCTGCCTGTAATGCCTCCAAACTATTAAAGTCCTTAGCCAAGCGCATCTCATCATATAAATCATGAATGCCATTATGACATTTCCGACAGACCATCACGCAGCGATCTAATTCCGCCCGCGCAAAATGTTTCTTAAAATGCACCCGCCGATGCAACTTTTTCGGAATCAAATGATGCTTGGTCAACGCGCAGGCACGACCGCAGAGCGGGCAGGTTTTCGCTGGGGTGTTTTTAGGCATGCTACACTAAACGATATCCAAGCTTTTCAAATACATCATCATCAACCTCTCCATAAACACTCAATGCAGCGAGCAACGTATTTAAATACCCCCTTAGGATTGGTATGATCGCACCAGTCTCATCCGTCTTGTAGCCTCCAGCCACGTTCCACACCACTGGCGTATTTGAATTTCGACATGATTCAAATACAATGGTTTCTCGTTTGAAAATCTCTGCGTAATTTAAAACACCCCCGCCAGACGGATCCCCGATTAGAACATCCATACCGGCCTGATAAATTACAAAATCGTAAGCATTTGATTCTATATCCTTTGCGACCTCGCGCATTTTTTTGAGATATTCTTTATTCTGCGATTTCCTCTTGATGGTTTTACCCAGGGACACATTAACGATACGATCCTCACCTAAATGTGAAAGAATATCGTCCGTTCCATTGCCGTAATGATAATCGCAATCAAGAATTAAAACACGATCGCAGCCTCCATCCAGTAACTCCAAGGCAGCCAACACAAGGCCATTTAACAAACAAAAAATGCCCGGTCTATCATAGTGCGCATGGTGAAAGTGACTGCTTGGACTAAAGGCAACGCCCGTTTCTTTTGCGGCCCTACACGCATCCAACAAACTACCTGCTGCCCAACGTTGCGCATCAAGCAAATCATCACTCGGCTCCATAGAAGCTGCCAATAAAATATCTTCATTATTATTTTGTATACCATTCAAATAGGCGGCATCGTGCACACGTGACCAAGCATCCCAAGGGACAGCAGAACAGGCACACCAATCCAAGGGAAGACCCAAATCTTCAACATATGCTCGCAGCAACCCTGCTTTTTTATGAATGTCGAATTTTGCACCCTCACCTTCAACATCCATTCGTTTATCATAGAAGATCTTCATGCTGTCATTGCTTTCTTAAGTCTGAAATTGCCATTAAATCCGTTGCCAATCCCACTTTCTCAGCCCTAATCTTTTCGTGCTCAGCTTCTAACAATGATAATTTGATAGTGATACCATTATTCTCCCGCAAAGTTTTAATTAATTCTGCATTACCAATGCTAGCGAATTCAGTGTTATACTTTTTGAACTTAGGAAGATCCCCAGGGCCACTATACAATATATGTAGCCTACCAAAAGTTTCGGACTTCCTACGGATCTCCCCCACTTCTTCTGCCGATAAATACTCCTCCATTGGCCTTGACACAGTCATGCCACATTCCGACCCACAGTTTGAACATGCCCACTCGTATGAAGACTGCTTTGCACAACAATCTACCCGATGCAAATAGCCACATTTATGGCATTCAACTTCTTGACCATCTGTTGAAGTCATTCCAACCTCTTCGCTACCAATTTATCAACACTAAAAGTATATATTGGCAAAATTCTTGTACAACTCTCACGGGTGATAAAGATCGCCAGTGTGGGTCCACACGGACAAGAGTATGTCAGATGCAAGGCAACGCCGACGACGCATACGACTGTATGCTAGGAGAAGTTAACGCCGCAGATGGCGTGCTATTGTTCGTGTGGGTCTTCGGGCCAAGCGTGCTTTGGGTACCTGCCGCGCAAATCCTTCCGAACCTGCGCATACGTAGTCTTCCAAAAACTCGCCAGATCATCAGTAATCTGCGCAGGCCGTCTATTCGGCGCGAGCAAATGCATTTTCACCGCGACCTTACCGTTGGCGATGCGTGGCGTTTCCAGCGTTCCAAAGCAGTCTTGGATTTTTACCGCAAGAACGGGAACTTCTTTACCATCATAGGTCAAGGCATACGTACGTTTATTTGCTAAAGTAATTTCTTTTGGCGCGGCTGCGTCGATGGCTTGTTGGAGGGCGTAATCCATGCTGCCTTTGACATAGGACAGAGGCTGTGCTTTTAAGATGTCTTTTTTACTGCGCGCGTTGGCACAGATATCACGGAATAAATCGTCAATCTGTATGTCTGGTAATTCCATGTCACTGTGTGCGCGTAAAAATTCCATGCGCTGCATATAGGATTTAAATGCTTCCTCTTCATTTAAGATTGCTACGGCATTGAGTAGCAAGGCGTCAATTAAACACTGACTGATTTGTTCTTGGCTAATCTGCGCGTCTTGCTGCAGGCGTAAATCTAAGTCTTGATAACGCCAAACGATTTGTGCCTGCACTTTGTCGATATCAGCGCGGTAACGCATTTGGCAATGTGGACGGATGACATCACCGAGGACGGCCTTGATGTCTTCTTCGTCGATTTCTGCACCCAAGCGCACGTATTGCGAACCACCTTTAACGCGGCGTAAGCCCTGAATGCTGGCGGCGACAAATAATTCGGCAGCGCTTGCACCGCGCGGAACATGTAAAGCAGACTGTTCATCGAAATGAACACCTGTGCCACCGCATATTTTTCCC
>CBDUFM010000134.1:0-7008 GCA_965366325.1 uncultured bacterium | reverse complement strand
ACGACGTTCTTCTGGAAGTGCATCGATTTGTTCAGCAATCGCATCGAGTATGGCTTGGTCATTGTCGCCAGTGCTTAATAAAACACACATGGCTAAAACATCGTGCTCGGCTTGTGAAATTAAATCCGCAGCAACCCAGCGGGGATCAACACTGCCATCATTAATAATTAAAACTTCGGATGGACCGGCGAGCATATCAATATCGACGCGTCCGTAGGCATGGCGTTTTGCTAACGTGACGAAGATATTTCCTGGACCAACAATTTTATCGACTCCGGGTAATTGTTGGGTGCCGCAGGCCATGGCGGCAATGGCTTGGATGCCACCAGCTTTGTAGACCGTTTGTACCCCAGCGGCATAACAGGCGGCCAATAATTCGGGTGCGATACTGCCATCGGCACGGGCGGGCGTGCACAGCACGAGCTCTTCTACGCCGGCAACTGCAGCAGGGACTAAATTCATAATGACGGTGCTGCATAAGGGCAGCGTGCCGCCGGCGCCGCCAGGGACATAGGCCCCGACGCGCTGAAGGGGGAGCCAACGTACACCGAGTGCTTGGTCGAGATTTTCGCCGAAGCCTGTTAACAACAGTTTTTCTTGGTACGCGCGTACTTGGTTAACAGCGGTTTGCAGGGCAGCTTTAAATGTCGCTTCACAAGCATTCCAAGCCGCTTCAATTTCCTCGGCGCTGACTAAGAGGTCCTGCGCATTAAGTGAGCTTTTATCAAATGCGTTGGCGTAAGTGCAGACGGCATCGTCTCCGTCTTTTTCAACGGCATCAAAGATTTGTTCTATACAGGCTTGGATGCTGAGGTCCTGGCCGAGTACGCTTTTATAATAGGGGCGTGCCTTGATGTCGGCTTCATCAACCAACGTTTGAAAGCGACTATGAGCGTTGCCAAGTCGTTCTGCTAAACGTGGGTCGTTGTGGGCCATCTGGTGCAGCATCTGGAATCCATTTTTAGATTAGGGGTTGCTTTGAAGCCTACAGCTCAAGGCAGAGGGGCAAGTGAACCTAGCAGCAGCAGTACTGTTGCTACTGGCGACTAGCCAAGTGTATTAAGCCGCGATTACTGATGTTCAGCGAAGATCATCCGGCCATTATTGGTTTGATGCAGGCGTAAAATGGTGCAGCTAATATCTTTGTCGATGGCAGCCGCTGCATTGTTGACGATGACCATGCTGCCATCATCTAAATAGCCGATACCCTGATTGTCGCCGTCACCTTTTTTAGCTATGCGCACGCTGATAGTTTCGCCAGGGCGGATGCTCGGTAATAAGAGTTGGGCGAGCTCATTAATAACCAGACATTGGAGACCCTGTTGTTTCGCTGTACTAATAATGCTACTATCATTGCTACAGAGGGTTGCATTTTCTAGGCGTGCGAGGCCAACCAAGGTTTCGCCGTCACCATTTGCATTGGGAATACTGGTGTGATCGATGGTAATGCGATTGCCAAATTTATCCTGTAGAGTTTTAACTGCGTCCAATGCTTTGCGTGCAAGGACGCGTTTATTATCATCATTATTATGAATAAGAGATTCAGCAGCGATAAGTACACAGCTGTGGATAATAATACGCTGGTTGATTATTGAATTTTCTAAGAGGCTCATCAAACGACTGTCTGCTAATGCAGAGGCATCGACAACCATGGCGCCACTTTCAATATGGTCATTACGCAGTTCAACAAATGGTAAAATTAGGCGCAGGCGGTCTGCATTACGCAGCACGGATAAGAGGACTAAATAAGTGATGACGAGTGAGATGGGTATTGCGAGATGTTGGCTTACATCCGCATCATTGACCACTTCGCGAATGATGAGGATGAGCAAGTAGGAAATAAGGAGGCCAAGGCTGAGGCCAAAAAGAAAGGCAATCAGTGTACGATTGAAATAGCGACGCCATGCATGCTCCGCAGCAATTAAAGTGACGGCTACGGTAAAGCCGAGAATGCCACCGACCCAAAACGGAGTATTGTGGCCTTCATAAAAAAACTGCCCGCTTTGGTAGCCAAAGAAGGTGGCAAATATAACAAAAATAACGCGGACAAAAAGTATAAGCATATTACGCTGATCCTACGTGGGCGGTGACCGCATGGCTGATGCCACCGAAAAAACTTTTCCATCTTATACGATCAAAACCACTCTGTTTCAAGGCCGCTTCAGCTTCATGGACACTGTAAAACCCTTGGATGCTGGTGCGTAAATAGCGATAGGCACTTGAATCACCGCTGACTAGGCCACCAATGAGTGGGAAAATGAAACGCCCAAAGGTTCCATAAAATAAGCGTGGCCACCAGGTGCATGGTTTGAAGAATTCAAGCAGCATGATTTGCCCATCAGGCTTGAGTACGCGTCGTAACTCGGAGAGGCATTGTTCCGGTTTATCAATATTTCGCCAACCGTAGGCCATGATAGCGACATCGAAACTTGCATCGGCATAGGGGAGTGCCATGCCGTCGCCAGCACAGGCTGTGATCGCTAGCTGTGAGCGTTTGTGATTACCGGCATGCAGCATCGGGGCACAGAAGTCCGCGCCATGGACCAGTTTTGCTTTACCGGTGCTGAGGGCATCGCGTGATAGGTCAAAGGTGCCACAAGCGAGGTCTAAGATGCAATGATCCTTGCCATCAAGCATGCCAAGAGCGTGCTTTCGCCACGCCACGTCTCTGCCCGCCGATAAGAGGCGATTAGCCATGTCGTAGCGCTTAGCAATGCGGGCAAACATATCATGTACATCTTGGGACATAGCAGCAGTTTGCAGCGGGCTTAACAGATACAAGTCGGGCGCTTGCCTCAAACAGGCTCTATTCAGAATATCAGCGAGAGGTGAGAGTATGGAATCATGGTCATTAATGCTGGAAAAAGAATATTTTAAATTTTCTTGCGCACACTTTTTGATATTTCCTGATGGCAGTAAAGAACGTTTACATGGTCATAATTATCAAGTTCGCTGTGAGATTGGCGGTGAGATTACAGACAAAGGTTTGTTGATCGATTTTATTCAAGTAAAACCAATTATTCGTGAACTCTGTGATTATTTAGATGAGCATTGGGTTGTTCCTGAACTTCACCCAGATTTAAAGATCCACCATCGAGATGACGGACATAGTGAAGTGACGTATAAGGAATGTCGTTACATGGTGCCAAGTGATGAGTTGATTGTATTGCCGATAAATAATTCCTCAGCAGAAAATTTTGCTTGTTGGTTTGCAACCCAATTACGTGCACGTTTGGTGGAGCGATTTGGGCGCATCCGGGTAAAGATTTTACGTGTGGCTATTTCAGAAACCAGCGGCCAGAGCGGCGTCTACACCATATCGGATGATGACGAATCCTGATGAACGAGCTGCGAATTTGTGTGTATGCATCTTCTAGTGAGCGGACGCCAGCAGCTTACTTAGCGCAGTCAGCGCAATTAGGCGCGGCGCTGGCGGCGTATCCCGTGACCCTCATTAATGGTGCCGGGCGGACTGGTTGTATGGGCGCACTTAACGACGCATGCATTGCAGCTGGTGGGCGTGTTGAGGGGGTCATTTTACAGCAATTTGTTGATGACGACTTACATCATTATCATTTACACGAAATGCTGGTCGTTGATACCATGCGAGAACGCAAGCGATTGCTGGCGCAGGATATCCAGGGGTTTATCGCACTGCCCGGTGGTCCCGGGACCTGGGAAGAACTGTGGGAAATAGCAGTTGAACGTCAAATCGGCACTCATCAATCGCCATTAATACTCATTAATTACGATGGGTATTATGATGGCTTTCAACAGCAGTTAGCACGCGCAGAACAAGACCAAATGCTCTACGGCCCAGCTGCCGACCTAGTCACTTTCGTAAGCGATGCTGACGAAGCGATTAAGACGCTCAAACAGCTACTTACCTAGATGTCAGATAACGAAATCACCGTGCTCGCAAGGAGCGCCGGTCCTCGCTACTGCGAGGGATTTTTTTTGAGCTTGCGCATAAAAATAGGCAGTGAACTTGCGAAGCGGGAGCGCGAGGCAGCGCCTCGAAACAAGGAGCCCTCTAAATCACATCTCTTTTTGTGAACTAGAGAATCCAATGCCGTCAATCAGTAAGGTTCCTGATGCTTTATCATTATGCATCAGGATTTGAATTTCTCGAATAGCTTCTGGTTGGCTAATTTTATCTTTGTGCTGCCATTCGCTGGCTTGTGATTTGAAGTCGTTGCGCTTGAGATCAAAGCTGACTTCTTCCCAGACAGATTGGGCGCTTACCGACTTGCTGCGACTTTCAAAATAATCCCAGCGGTCACCGCATTTAACTGCGATGGAGATGCGGATATCATTTTTTGAAGGGTTGCTGATAAAAAACGTGAACATGTTTTGTTCGCGTACATCGATTTTAGTAGGTAAGACAATAGATGCTTTTTGCTTTTCTCCGCCTTCATAGTCTGCTTGTAGGACGGTATTGATACGATTGCCGCCCATTTCGATCGGATGATTAGTGACGCTGACGGGGTTAGCCCATTTAATGTTTTCCGTGCGCCAAGTCGTCATTTTTTCAAGGCCTTCGCTGATAGTTTTAGCACTTGGATTTTTAGCGTATATTTCAGCAACTTTTTCTTTATGTGCTGCAATGGCGTCTTCGAGAACTTGCAAACGGCCTAGGGTAACCGTGTCTTTCCCTTTTTGATCACGGTATAATTGATAGAGTGGTAAAGCAGCCTCGGGTCCATGAAATTGATCGGTTAATTGGGCTAAAGAGCGCAATTGAGAAGGCGGTAGTTTCTTCTGTGCATGAACGGCCTCGAAAAGTTTTAGTGCGGCCTCTTTGCGTTGTGCAGCTAAGCAGTAGCGCGCTAATTCTAATTGTTCGTTGAGATCGTGTTTGTTGTAGTGTGCTAAACGATGGTCGAGACCCGGTCGAATCTCGGCAACCAGGCTTTGATCAATGGCAAGTTCGCCACCGCCTGGTGTTTTCAAGAGTAGTTCCTTGTCTTCTGGCTTGGGTAGACGCTCTAAGAGAACCTGCATGGATTGACCATTCGCCAAGAAGATCAAATCTGGATAATCTGTCTGTTCTTCACTAGAGAGACTGGCAAAACAGGCGCAGATTAGCAGGCAGCAGAGACTGTGTGGTAGTAAACGAGCAATGCTACGAATTGGCTGTGTATGCATAGGTAATGGAGACGGTGAAAAGGGAGAAAGCTGACGCATCATATGGCTATGTTCGGATCGAATGGGGAAAGTCAAAGCATCCTTACGCAGCACAAGCTGCCGTGCAGATGACCTGCTCTCTAAGTAACGGATCCTATGCTGGCCGGTGACGCAGTGTTTTACTGCGGTATGAGCAGGATGATGGCGGAATCCTGCCGTCCGAGTACACGCCGATGACGACCTTCTTTATGCCACAAACTGGCATGGTAGAGATGTTTGAACTTAGTGGCTTCTGCTGCGCTTGGCAGTCGTAACTGTTGTTGTTCGGCCCATTCTTCTATCGCCATGGCGAGGGGGGCGCTGATATTGCGCGCGTACTGATGGCCTTGCAGGGCCTGACCATCCCATGCAATCGGTTCGAGGACATTGTGTTGCTGCCGAATGCGTTCGCATTCTAACCAGGTCATGACATGATGTGCGGGTGTTTGTTCCTGATCAACAAAGTGGCAAAGGTAGGCATCCATAGGGATTTGGCGCAGTGCTTGCCATTCTTGGAACAGGGCTTTGCCATTGACATCGATTTCAATCGTACGCGCGTGCCAATTATTTTGAGCATCCCAAACAACACTGCTGTAGATGCCAGCTTTATCAAAGCGGTAATGGTTTTCTGTGCCAAGGCAGCGCCCATTGATAGTGAGTATACCACTGAGAAAGGCTCCATTAACTGCGACACTTTGGGCTTCAACGGCAATAGGCCTGAGTTGTGCATGTAGGTCTACTGGTTGTTCTGTAGCCTGTAATTCGTGTTGCCAATGCATCAATACGCCATCTTCATAGCTACGTAAGAGGATGCTGTGTTTACCTGCAGCGAGGGTTATTGGCTGATCAGGAAGGGCTTTCCATTGTTGGTGATCTATTTTAATCTCGGTGTTTGGATGTGAAGATTGAATGTGCACTGCACTGGCATTTTCTCCAACTATTAAATCTTCAGTTGCGGTTTGCTGTGGCAGCAATTTCCATGTAAAGAGGGCCATGGCCCCAATCATCGCAATGATAACTGCTGCTAAAAAACTAATGCCGCGTGCACTGCTTTGTACTCGGCCACCACGACTTATGAGGGTTGCGATTTCCTTAGCATGTGGTCGGCGGTCGGGGTTTTTATCAAGGCACCGTTCAATCAGATTGGCCAAATTGGGATTAATGCTTGAGTCAATTTCACGTAGTGGCTGGAAGCGATTTTCTAAATGAGCGCGCATGACTTCGTAGGCACTTGCACCATCGAAGGGTGGTCGACCAGTTAAGAGGTGATACATGCTCGCGCCAAAGCTATAGATATCTGCGGCGGGTTTTGCGTTGGTGATATCGTTAATTGCTTCTGGTGAAATATAATAGGGGGTTCCAACTACCATTCCCGACATGGTCAAACGGTTAACGCTTTCTTGATCAAGTTCTTTGGCAAGACCGAGATCGGCAATCTTAATGACACCACCCTGACCGAGGAGGATATTATCTGGTTTTATATCACGATGAATAATTTCTTCGCTATGGATTGCGGCAAGGCCGAGCGCAATTTGCTCACCAAGGCGCATGACCGTTTTTTGATCAATGCGCTTTTTCTTATCGAGTATTTCACCAAGGCTGGCACCCTGAACAAACTCAAGGACTAAATAGGCGACCCCGTGCTCATGGCCCGCATCCATGACCTGGACAACGTGTTCGTGACGAACACGAGCTGCTGCACGCCCTTCGCGTAGAAAGCGTTGATAGAATTGTTCTTTGGCCTCATTATTGACGGGTTTGAGAATTTTGACCGCTACATCGCTTGAGAAGGCTTCGTGGTAGCCTTGATAGACCATGCCCATGCTGCCTTGGCCAAGCTTG
>CBDUFM010000133.1:0-7013 GCA_965366325.1 uncultured bacterium | reverse complement strand
TGCGATAGGGGGCTTGTTGTCTTGGATTCCGATCCTAAACCGTACAGGTAACAGCTATTTGCGATTGAGCACCGGAGCTTCTTATGACCCTTTCTCCCTTTACCTGTGCACGAGTACAGCAAGAGGCGCCTCTGCATCTGGGAAATGCTGGTTTGCGTCAGCGTTACCCCATCGAATCGGCCGCGTGGATTTGGCATCCTGATGCTTCAGCACAGCAAGTCGAATTTAAACTCGAGCTGCACTTGGAGCAGGGGCTACAAACCGAGCTATCACTGAGCGGTGACCAGCGTTACCAATTTTTCATAAACGGCGAACGTGTTGGCCGTGGCCCTGATCGTTGCGATTTGGAGCATTGGTCCTTTGCCCGCTACGCGTTGACCTTGGAAGCAGGTAGACACGAATTAAGGGCGGTGCTGTGGCATGTTGAACGACATGCTCCTTTGGCGCAAATTAGTTTTGCGCCGGGCTTTATTTGTCATGCCGAAAATGAAGCGGATGAGCTCATCTCCAGTGGTAAGGGAGCGTGGAGGGTTAGCAAACAGGAGCACATTTCTTTTCAGCCCATAACGATTCCATATTATCATGCTGTTGGTGATGAGAGCATAGTTGATTGTCGGGCATTGCGGACTGATGACTGGTGTGAGCCTGTTGTTGTTCGAGCTGGTGCTCGCTTTGGTAATACCGGTGTCGCGATGCCAGGGTGGAAGCTGTGTCCTAGCAGCTTGCCTGAGCAAGTTGACCGTCTGTGTAGTCCTGGCGCTATACGTGCGATTTGTAACCAGTGGGAGCACGGGCAGGGCTTGCCCGCAGCGGCTGAACAGGATGCAGGCATTCCTCAATGGAATGCGCTTTTACAGGGCGAGTCCCTGCATATTCCAGCCAGGCAGGAATGTTATGTTTTATGGGATTTGGGTGAGTATTATTGTGCCTACCCATCCATTGCCATTGATGGTGGTGCCGATGCACGCATCCATATGGAATGGGCTGAATCTCTTTACGACAGTAAGCGCAGTGAACAGGGGCTTATTGAACGCAGCTCGTTTAAGGGCAATCGCAATGACATTACCAATAAAATTTGGCTGGGGTTCGGCGACGTTATTGTTGCTAATGGTAAGCCTCACAACATTCAAACATTTTGGTGGCGTTCTGGACGTTATATTCGCTTGCATATTAAAACTGCTGCAGAGGCCTTGTGTATTGAGAAGCTGGAATTAAACGAAACGCGCTATCCACTTGAATATCAAGGTGCATTCGAGTCGTCAGATGAGCAGCTGAAAGAAGTTATTAAAATTGCCGTGCGTGGAATGCAGATGTGCTCACATGAAACCTATATGGATTGTCCGTACTATGAGCAATTGATGTATGTGGGCGATACACGTTTGGAAATGCTGTGCGCACATATAATGTCTGCAGATGATCGCTTAGTTAAACGTGGTATTGAGTTGTTTGATTGGTCACGCGTGAATTGGGGATTTGTCAATGAGCGCTATCCCTGTCATGAACCACAGCATAGTCCAACTTTTTCGCTTATTTGGGTGTCCTTATTGCATGATTATGCATGGTGGCGAGATGATGCGGCGTGGGTGAGCGCACGATTAATTGGTATGCGTTCGATGCTTGAACATTTTGAACCCTATATCAATCATGCGGGCTTATTAGATAAGGTTCCAGGGTGGGCTTTTACTGATTGGGTGCCTGAATGGAGTACTGGTTATCCGCCAGATGGTGAATTTGGCTGTAGTGGAATTGTGAATTTATTTTACCTGATGGCCCTGCAAAAAGCGAGTGAGTTAGAGGGGCAATTTGGCGAAGAGATTTTACAGCAGCGCTATCGTGCAAAGGCACAGGCTTTGATCGCTGCTCTGCAAAAATATTTCTGGGATGAACGGCAGTGTGTCTTTGCTGATAACTTATCACAAACAGAATTTAGCGAACATAGCCAGTGCCTAGCCTTGCTTTGTGATGCCGTT
The DNA here is from genome assembly GCA_965366325.1 of uncultured bacterium. Classification (GTDB taxonomy): domain Bacteria; phylum Planctomycetota; class UBA11346; order UBA11346; family UBA11346; genus JANQLF01. The sequence continues at coordinate 5,043 of CBDUFM010000133.1, read as the reverse complement.
CCTGCTGCACATGTTGATGCGTGCCTTGAAGCGCTGTTGCATCGTGAAGATTTAAAACGTTGTACAGTCTATTTCAGTTTCTACCTCTTTGAGGTCTTGAATAGATTTTCAAAGGTTGATGCATTGCATCAAAAATACGAATTCTGGAAAGATCTCCATCACATTGGCATGTGTACACCCGTTGAGGCTCCTGAACCAAGTCGTTCTGACTGCCATGCCTGGGGCAGCCACCCACTCTTTCATTTACATGCGAGTATTGCTGGAGTGCGCCCAGCTAGCTTTGGCTTTAAAACGGTGCGCATCAGACCACAACTTGGGCCACTAAGCCAGATGAGCTGTACGACAGCACATCCGTTGGGCCCGATTACGGTGTCCTATCAAGCTGGCCAATGGGCGCTTGAATTGCCAGATGGGCTAACGGGGGTCTTCGAGTTAGCTGGTCGTGAGATTGACCTGTCAGCAGGTAAACAGGGCATAACGGTATAGCAACACGGGGCTAGGTCTGTGGCAGAAGGGCATGGCTGATTGTCTGCCCAGTGCTAGAGTACTAACGAGGTAAGCGTAATTCTGTGAATCAATCTATGAATGATAAAATGAACGAGCATCTAAGCGAAAAGACAGATGATGATGTGCATCTCGATGCGGGTCTGTCGACTAATCGTTCTGGAGACCGTTCTGGCGATAGCTCTGACCTTCGTGAGGCGCTTGAACAGACGGTAACGGCTAAGGATTTTACGGCTGCCGCTATGCGATCGCTTGCTGAAAATGTGAGCATGCGTGATGATAAAGTATCTTTTGATTTGGTTCGTAATTTATTGGATACGGTCGAGGCAGAGAACCACGGTACTGAAACTGATTTTCGCTTAGAAACACGTGACGTTAGTTTAGCAGAAACAAAATTTACGGCTGCAAATGCAGATGCGCCTGCTTCAACAGATGCAGATGCAGATGAAGAGGGGCTTGGTCGCTATCGGGTTTTGGGCCACTTGGGTTCTGGAGCAGCTGGTCAAGTATTTGAGGTTCAAGACTATAACTTTGACAGAAAAATTGCAGTTAAGTTTTTGCACCCACAGGCTGCCGATCGAACTGATCGTATGTTTGATTTTATTAATGAAGCTAAATTAAGTGCAAGTCTTGAGCACCCGAATATTCTTCCTATTCATGATGTCAATATCTCTGATAGTGGGATGTTGTATTTTTCCATGCAAAAGGCTCAGGGCAAAACGCTGAAAGCGCTTTTGGATGATGCGGAGCTAGAAGGGCATCTTGCGCGAGAGATTCGTGATGTGGCCGATCGTGTGGCCATTATGATCGGCGTGTGCGAAGCGATTTCTTATGCACACAGCAAGCATATCGCACATCAAGATATTAAACCATCGAATATAATGATTGGTCAATACGGTGAGGTCGTTTTGGTTGATTGGGGTACTGCGGCCTTCCTGTCAGAAATGAATAGTGGTCGCAGCGACTTGGTCGGCACGCCTATTTATATGTCGCCGGAGCAGGCGCGACGTGAAATGGCTGGGATTACCAGTGATATTTATTGCCTTGGAAGCACGCTTTTTCATATATTAACCTTTCGCTTTCCGACATGGGCTGATGATATTGATACATTCTGGGATCTGAAGAAAAGGGGTTACATCAACCCTTTAAGTGCAGTGGAAAAACGTCGTATTCCCCGACCATTGCTGTCTATTGCGCTTAAGGCTATGAAGCCGGAAGCGGCTGATCGCTATCAAAGTGTTCAGGAATTAATTGCAGACTTAAAACGTTTTCAGCATGGTGAGAAGGTATTAGCGCATAAAGACACGCTCACTGATAAATTCCAACGGATGTATAGGCATAATAAACGTGCAGTGTGGGTTTCTTGTGTCGGTTTGATGGGTGTTCTAATTCTTGCAGCTCTCTTGTATTTAGAATTGATGAAAAGCAGCTCTGAGTGGCGCTTATATGCAGTAGAAAACTTTAATGATGTATCGATGGCCGAAGTTGCAGATCGGTGGAAGCTAGTTGGCTTTAGACGTTATAGTCGATCAACAATGGCTGAACAGCCGTTGCTTGCTAGTAAATCATGGTTTCTAGACAACGGAGTTCTCTGTTATGATTCTCAGGGGATTGCAGAAGAAACATTGAATTTAACCTATCGTAACCCAATACCGGGTGATATGCGTGTTGAATTCGAATTTACCCCCGCACAAGACAATCTTGCATTGCGCTGTTTTATTGCCGGCCCTGATCGTTTTCAGGGCTATCATATTCATTCTGAGAGTACTGAAGATCCATTCTTTTACTTGACGCGCGGTCGTAAGCTTAAGGGAGAATCCGTAGGTGATTGGCAGCTAGGTGCTTTGGCAGAGTCGTATCCTCAACTAAAATTCAAAGCTGGTGTGTCCAATCACTATCGTTTCGAGCGTGAGGGAAATCATATTCGTTTCCAGATTGACGGAAAAATGATTTTTGATGTTTATGATATTGATGTGCTTAATGGCCCCGGATTCCAGCAATTTGGTATCGAATTACCTGGTGGTGATGCAAAATTGGATAATGTGGTTATTTATAACCGTCCACTAGCACAGAAGGTTAGTCCCTTGGCCGTCGCCGATACGTATTTTAGGTTGGGTGACTATGAGCAGGCGAAGTGTTATTACGAAACACTTGTGGAGGCCTATCCAGGAACTGATGTTCGTGCGCAGTCACTGTATCGACTTGGTCGTTGCTATGTGGAATTCGGTCAAAATTTTAAGGCTGTTGAGATTTTTAAGCTTTTCTTACAAGAGTTTCCCGATCATGAATTGAGTGATTATGTCGTTTATGAAACTGGGCGCAGCTTTGCTATGCAGCGTGACTTGGTTACAGCTAAGACATGGTTTCGAAAAATCAGTCCTAAATCACATGAGAATGTGCGACAAATGACATTGAAAGCGATTATTAAATATTATCTAACACCTTATAAGGATTTAACAGGGGATAATCCACATACTTTAACTGAGCCGGAAAAAGTATTTAGCATGGACATGCTAGCCTATTTAGCAGAGATCGAGAAGGATTGGTGGCATTGGGAGAATAAGCTGGATGTTAAGCTGATGTCTATTCATTCGGCGTGGATGAGCGTTCCATTTATGTACATTCGCTTTGGCAAGTTTGATCATGTAGTCCAGCATTATAATGAGCAATCACGCCGATTTTGGCCTCTGCGGGAGGTGTTTGTCATTCTTGGGCAGCGAGAGAAATTAATTGAACGCTTTCCTGGTAACCGAGGTATGTACAGGGATCTGTTGCTAGTACAAAAGAAATACGATCAATTAATTGAACTCTTTAAAGATGATAAGTCGATGATGCGTGGCTATTGGATGCGCATGGAGATGTATGATAAAGTGGAAGAGCATTTTGCAGACAGTCGTGGAGTTATGGCTGGTGTTTATCTCGGGCGGATGGACTATCAGAAGATTATAAATGATTTTAAATTCGATGACACGGCTTATATCTTAGCCTGTATTGGTCTTGGTCAAATGGATGAGTTAGCATATGATGATTTCCCCGTTGATCATCGCGTTGTGGCACGTGCAAAATATTTGAATAACCAAGAGGACGAAGTTTTAAATCACTTTCACGTAACACGACCTGTGCACGTAGATGCCTTGCTCAGCTTGTTACTCAAAGCTATGCGTCGTGGTGATGAGGCGCAAAAGCAGGCCCTGCTGGAGCGCATTAAGAGCCGTCCATTTGATTATTGGTTAACCAATATCAAACATGGTTCACTGCAACAATATGTGATTCCAGGATTTATTGAATGGCTTACGCATAAAGATAGTGCAGCGTATAAGCAGACGGTTCAATCATGGGCCGATAAGCCTTTGCATAAGCAGATTGTCTTTTTTCAAAGTGTTGCTCATAGTTTGTGCGGTGACGATGCTTCGGTTGATATCGAATATCAGGATAGTTTAACTCATAAGATCATCCGTGCTATGAGATCAGAACTAGAACAGAAACCTGTCACTGAATCCGTTGCATTTTATCAGGCCGTCGTGGATAAAACCAAACCACATCAACGTAATGCACTATCCCTGTTTGTTGAATGGCGACTCGAGGAATTGCGGCGCTAGCGAAAATTGTGCTGTCTGGGATGTTAGCACGCTTTTTTTTGCTGGCTATCTGACTGAGGTAACAGCTTGGTAGGGTCGAATCGCTTGTGCGATGTACGTGGTCTGAAATATATTTGCTTATTCTGCTTGCGGACGCTCATTGCGCACGCGGTCATAGCGTTCGTACATTGCATTCTTAAAGTTGTCTGACATTTCCTTGAGTGGATTTGAGGGGATGTCCTGAGTTTCGTCCACTGTAAAAAGGCGCCAGTCTTGATCCCATTGATCGCCAATTATTTGGATCAAGGTGCCGTGGTAGTTGTTGAGTTGTCTATAACTGCTGGTGTTACCTGAGACAATGAATTCCTGACCGTCTTTACCGTGAATTTGGGCAACCTGACAGCGTGTAGGTGTGTCGCCAGCGAGTAATTTTTCTGCCCATTTATTGCCTTTGCGTGCATCGGTGCTGCCCACGAGGAGGCTGCTTAAGAGAAAGCAGACGAAGGGGTCGGATTTTTCCAATAATTGTTTATAGAGGGTGTCATATGAGACAAAGGTAATGTTCTCTTTGTGAAGTGCCTTGTAGAAAGTTTCTGGTGTTGCGTCGTTGTGGTGTTGTGCCCATAAATCATTGGCAGCGGACTTTTGCTTGGCGTCAATCCACATAGCTAACTCGGGCATATTGCTTAAACCGGTGATGCAATCTTGAATAACCAGGCTTGGCAGAGTGAGGTCATGAGAGACAGGGCTCTCTATGTCAGCAGCATCGATATTAAGGATAATTCGCGGTCGTTTCATGCCGTTAAATGTAGTTAACCAGTGACGCGAGAGATAGACAAAGGCACGTTTCTTCGCTTGTTTGAGCTCGCCTGTCGGCATCACGTAGGCTTTAAGGGCTAGCGATTGAGGTGTGCTTGGGTTAAAGGCTAAGAGAAAAACAATCACTAATGCCAAGATGCCA
>CBDUFM010000132.1:0-7028 GCA_965366325.1 uncultured bacterium | reverse complement strand
GAAACGCGTGGTTTTAATAACAGGAGCCAGTACCGGGATTGGCTTAGCACTGACCCAGTTACTGCGCCAACAGACGGATTACCGCGTTATTGCTACAGCACGCGCCTCATCGATGCATCGTTTTGCCGAGGCAGGCTTGGCAGACGATGCCCATCTCATGCTCTATCCGCTGGATGTCTGCAATGAAACCCAGCGCATGGATTTAGACTACGCCATCAAAGAGCGCTTTGGCCATGTGGATATCCTGATTAATAATGCTGGCGTCTGCCATCGTGCGGTCATTGAACACTTGGAAAACAAAGACGAAGCTGAGCAATTGGCGGTTAACTATCAGGCAGCGATGAGCCTCTGTCGTTTAGTGATTCCCGATATGCGCAAGCAACGTGACGGTTTAATTATCAATATTTCCTCCGTTGGTGGGATGATGGCAATGCCGACCATGGGCGCTTATAGCGCTTCTAAATTTGCGCTCGAAGGCGCAAGTGAGGCCCTGTGGTATGAGATGCGTCCGTGGAATGTAAAAGTTGTCCTCTTAGAGCCGGGCTTTATTCACTCAAATGCATTTCAAAATGCTCAGTACTCCGCGGCGGCGATAGATTCGCAATTAGATCCCTATGATCCGTATTTTAAATTCTATTATTATCTCAATCAATTAATTGCCAAAGGCATGGATCTCTCACCTTCTACACCAGACACCATAGCGCGCCGTATCTTTAAAATATTTAATGAGGCCGATCCACACTTTCGCATTCCGGCCACGCTCGACGCCTGGATATTTCGCATTTTAAGAAAATTTTTACCACGACGTTTCTATCACCGCATGCTTTATGCCAACATTCCGCACATCCAAGAATTCATCGGCGATTCGGCGAGCAGCTCAGGGCAACACCCACTACCGCAGTCGCTACCAGAATCTATGCCATCTCATCATTAGGCGGCTTGGGCTCTCCGAAGCGCTGACGCAGGGCGGTGACAAAGCCCTGATCTGCACGTGTGGAAACAATGCTCAGTGGCGAATAGCCACGACGCCATGCCCAATAAAAAGTCAACAGTAATAAAATAGCCGTACACAGAAAATTTGGCCATGCATTTAAGGACCACTGTCCTGACCATTGCCAAATCCACGCATCTGAAAAGGGGTACAGATAGGGCATCGGCCACTGATAGCCCTCGGGATGATCGGTGCTCGCAGGTCCACGCCCACCAATGACATCACAGACCAAGTGTAGGTGCACGCTCAGTGCTACCAAGATGACTGTTATATAACGCCGCTTGGCCCAAATGCCGGCAATCAGCATGCAGCCTAGACAGAGGCCAATATTATGACCGAGAACATGGTGATAGCTGCCCCAGTAATCTGTCGGCTGCGCTGAGGATCGCGTTGCAAAATCCACAAACATACCGAGGCCATCAAAGTCCGGCGCTAGACCAGCCAAACAAATAATGCTGCGGTCACGGCGTTCTAAGCTGCCGCACTGTGCAACTGCCCATCCACATAAGAGATGTGTTGCGGGACCCATGTTCGTCTTCCTCGCTTCGATTAATCTCTATCAATGTCGTTTGATAAGGAGCTCTCGACCATGCTCACGAAATGCTCGAGAATCATGCGTGGAAAATCGAAGTCTTCTTGCAATTCATCTACAATCAGCTCTTCCTCTTTAGCGCTCGACAGAATCATGACTATTTTACGATAAAAGGATTTAAATAAGGGCCGCAATTGTTCGCTGCGATCATATTCGGCATGTTCAGTTGGCTTATCGAGTAGGGTCTGCATGTCATCGACATTAATGATGATCGAGGCAGCGTTATTAATCGCCGCTGCTGCTTCAAGTGGATTTTCGCAAAAATCATTTTCCACAAAACTCAGCGCAAGATCACTACGCTGTTCGCCGTTGCACAAGCCAATTAATGCGGCTTGTTGTAGACTGCGCTCGTAAGCGGCTTCGAGACCCTCAGTCATGACAGAGATACGCTAAAATAGAGATAACTTGCGCGGGTGTTTCCGCGACCGCTGCCGCTGCTGCGTCAACTTCTTTGAGTGCATGAGTTAAATTTGGCGCATGCAACACAATCAATGACTTGCCCTTGGCAGCTGCATAACCCGCGTCAAAAGCTGCATTCCATTGTTTATATTGTTCACCAAATTTGACGACAACGATATCAGCGGCATCAATAATGCTGCGCACGCGGATCGCGTTAATTTTTGCGGCTTTGTGGTCCTTCCAAAAGGCTTGCTCTTCCTCACCGAGTATCGACACGCCGACCTCATCACTAGATGCGTGATCACAATTCGGACTCAGCAGTTGAATCGGTAAGCCTTGCTCAGCGACGCCTGTTTCGATCTGCTGTCGCCAATCGCTGTGAATTTCTCCAGATAAATAAACTTGGTATTTCACGCCTGCGCGCCTTTATAACAGTAGCTGAATAAAAGCTTCCATTCAATTAATTGAATTGCTTCACAGACTGCTACATCTTCCTTGCCCGCAGCGGCAGCTTCGCATGCGTCATTAAATGCATAGGGATCAAAGCTAGTCGCTAAGGCCTGTAAGGCTGGACTGGCATCTTTCACTGTGTCTGCAATGGCAACGGCAATATCTTTAAATAGTGGGTGGTCACCGACGCGCTTAAACCAATAAGCGCTGTTGCTGTAATCTGGCTCACGGCGGTGCATTAGCGCATGCCAGTAACTACCGCTTTGACTCTTCAAACGTTGGCTGATCTCATGTGATTTTTCTAAGAAATTAAATCCGAGCCATAAACCAGACAGGCAACAATCAGCCAAGTCGCTATTCGACAGCGCGGCCGCGTCGCTGAACAAATCAGCATGCGTTAAGGCAGCGAGTTCGGCTTGGCGAGCGCTGTTGTGTGCACCTGGGCCGAGTGGCGGTGGGCTCAATTGGTCTAATAAAGTTTGCAGTGCACTGGGGCACTCTGCGGGAAGCAGGGCTGCTTGGGATGCTGGTGTATTGGTCATACGCCCAGTCTAGGAACACAGCTATCATGTAAATGATAATATAAACTGCCACGCTACAGTGTCGCTTAGCATTCCTGCTTATAGCGGTACATTTTGAAGAAGGGTTTTTCCAGCATGCCATCTGGGCTAAAGCCGAGGCTGAGCATCTTCTCGTGCAGCAGACACATGCCCTGACCATGGACGTCTGGCTCACCGTTAACGGTAAACTTTTTAGAGATTAACAAGGTTACGGAGGCTTTGTCTGCCGTATCCATAATCTCGATGTATTCTAATCCTTCTTCGGCGTTATCCAATATAAGCATCTGTGTAATTTAATTCTACGCAGCTCTGAGCAAGTGGCCCTTTGCTAATGCTCGGTCTAGTCAACGCGGCCAAATTCTTCTTGCAAGGCCGCAAACTCATCATCATTGAGCCAACTTGGTTTTCGCCAATAGCTCTCCACTTCTTTACCAAGCAAGCCTAATTTGCTTTGTTGTTCGCGGTCAAGTTCACAGGGTGTCAGCATCGCACCATTTTTTAACGACTGCCATAATGCTGCGAGACGTTTTGGTAGCGGTGCCTCCACGCAAATATCTTCTTCTTTAAATGGATGTGGGAAAATCAACTTCGCAGCATGCAAGGCCTGACCACGGAGCTCCGTACATGCAGACCCATACACCCAATCACCCACCAAGGGTAACCCGTTATGCGCTGCGTGAATGCGGATCTGGTGCTGCCGCCCAGTGTGTAATTTTATTTTTAGTAGTGCATAGGCACCGTGCGTACTGATTTCGTCTATCCAATATTCCGTTCGGCTGTGTTGCCCCGCTGGATCTATAGCGCGCGCTATTGTTGCGTCGGAACCGGCAGCAATCGGATCATTCCATTCACCATGTTCCTGTTCGGGGACGCCAATCGTCAATGCGCGGTATTCCTTGTGCAGATCATGACTTTGCAAACTAATGCTCAGGGCCTTATGCACCTCTTTATTTAAGCTGCACAAAACAATTCCTGAGGTATCGCGATCAATGCGATTAACTAAGCGTGCCTCTTCTGGATTATAACCGTTATCTTCACACCATTCGTGAATATCATTTAATAAAGTGCCTGAAAGTATTTTACCCGCCTGATGCGGTAATTGTCCTGGTGGTTTATTCAAGACCATAATGTCATCATGGAGATACAGTATCTCAAAACTATCAAACTGATTAGCCGGATCTTGTTTAGGCAACGGTGTATGCAAATAAATGTGCTGAAATGGTCGAACCGCCTGTTTGCTATTCGCTAATTTTCCATCAACAGTGCACCACCCATGTTTAATCCAGCGCTGGATCATGCTTCGGGTAAAGCGCGGAAAGAGGACCGGCAAAAATTTATCCAAGCGCCAACCAATACCGGCGGTGCCGCCTACTTTTATATCAATAATTCTGTCGACGTTACTGAGGCGCTTTTCGAGGCGAACCTGATCACGGATTAATTCCGCTTCTGTTTTTGCTGGTTCTGCGCTACTCATGTTGCTAGTCTCTATCCGTTTAGACCAAAGCCAAGCCATCACGCCGCGCGACCCGCGGATTCCTGCCATCTAAGCGGCGAAACCATTTAGCGAATTGTGAGGCATCGCGAAAACCAAGCTGAGCAGCGATTTGCTTTATTGCGGTATGTGGACCGCTTAATTGTTCTTGGGCATGCGCAAGACGCAGCAAATCATGTTCGCGTTTGGGGCTATGCCCCAATGACTGTTTAAACAAACGATCCAATTGTACACGCGATAGCGATAAGTGATTTTCCATTTCTTGGTAGGGGACATCACGCCTATCAAGGCGCTGCTCTAATAATTGTAGGGCTAAGGCCACCCGCCGATCTTCAACACCTTCTCCCTGCGGCTGAAAACCCAGATCATGGGCGCAACGATACCAATGCTGCAGAAACTGCGATTGGGCGGCCTGCAGCGACCACATGTCGTCTGGCTCATGCAGTCGCTTTTGCCAATCTTGGCTATAGCCGTGCTCTGGCAAACAATCCAGATAACGCAGGGCAGATTGTTTGAGCATCGGATAATGGCCCTCGTCCATGCACTGAAATTCGTTGCTGCGAAATAAGGGCCGCCCCGATGGCCAGCGGATGTGAAAACGAATAGAAATTAGGCGAGCCTGCGCAGAAAAGGTCTGGTTGATGTCTAAGCCGGGCATCTGAAAAACCCAATTACCGGGCAAAATATCCTTGTTTCGCTTAGCGGTTTCTACGTAGAGACTGCCCTCCTCTAGTAACCACAACACGCAAGCCTGATTATGTAAACCTCGCCATTTATTAGGTTTAGGTACCGTATCTCGATACGCCCCAATCAGTGACATGGACAGATTCTGCAGTTGTGCGAGAGACCATCGGTTTACGAGCATGATAAAAATCATCTCTTTTGGTGACAAATGATCCAGTAAAAACCCTTGTCTTGCCGTTAACTGATCAGCACAATCGCAGACTTGGAGCACATACATGTCAGCAACAGCAATTATTCGTGAAGTCGATGTCCTTATCCTTGGTGGTTCTAGTGCCGCAGTCAGCGCTGCCCTCCACTTACAAGATGCCGGCGCTTCTGTTTTCTTAGCCGCACCACGCAACTATCTCGGTGAAGATATTTGTAGTGGTCTACAACTACAGCTTGATGCCGCTAACGCAGCGCACCCCCTAGCCGCGGCTTTAATCAAGGGAGATCCAAGTCCACGCAATTTAAAACTGACGCTCGAAGACAGCTTGGTTAAAAAGGACATCAGTTTTGTTTTTGGTTCCTATCCAGTTGCCGCATTAAAAGACGACGCCGACACTGTGTGCGGTGCGATCATTGCTAATCGTGCTGGGCGCCAAGCAATTCGCGCAAAAATTGTAATTGATGCCACACAACGAGCACTATTCGCGCGTTTGGCTGGTGCAGATTTTAAACCATTTGAAGCACAAACGATTGCTGTGCGCCGTCGTTTACTTGCCCCAGAAAAACAAAACTTTGGTGACAGCTGGAAAGCACTTGATGGCAGCATTCCCTTTACCGTTAAAGAGGACACCCATCAGTTCCAAATTTATGAACACCAAGAACATTACGAATTAAATGCTAGCACCCCACAAGCACTCGCAGCACTCGAACAATATATGTATGAACAGACCTGGCAGCCAGAATCCGTTATGCTTGCCGAGGACAGCATTTATTTATTATCTGATCGCTTAAAAGCACAAACTGCTAGCGATAGCGCAGCTTTAAATCATGAAGCGATGAGCTGTTTAAACGGGCGCTGCTTCGTCTTAAGTCACAATGCTGACCTCAGTGACGCGCTTGCAGAAACCGTACAAAAACCTGGGTATTTGTTGGCCGCTGCAGATTCATTAGCTGTGCACATTGCTACCCAATTAGCAAGCATCGACAGTAAACCAGCACAAGCGAGTAGCTGTATAAACGCAGAAGCTTCTGCACAGGGTGAACTCCGCGTACGCAGCAATGGCCTGCGCCCAAGCGACAGTGGTCTACCACAATTTGAAGAAGCCGAAGAGAAGGCACCTTTGCTTGACCACTTTGATGTCGTTGTCGTTGGTGGTGGTACCGGTGGTGCACCCGCTGGTATTGCAGCTGCACGTCACCATGCAAAAACATTAGTGCTCGAATTTCAATCCCACTTAGGTGGTGTTGGTACGGTCGGTCAAATATCTGTTTATTATTTTGGTAACCGCATTGGTTTTACCGAAGAAATTGATAACGGTGTTCACGGTATGGGTCCAAACCCAAGCTATAAAGCTGACTCTGGTCGTTGGAATCCCAACTGGAAACAAGCCTGGTATCATCACGCCGCCAATGAAGCCGGTGTTGCCATTTGGTACCAGAGTACGGTTTACGGCGTGCAAAAAACAGGCGACCGCGTCACCGGTATTTTAGTGGCTGGCCCTTATGGCCATGGCCTGATTACCTGTGGTGCTGTGGTTGATAGTACCGGCGCTGCCGAAGTTGCCGCTAATGCTGGTGCCCCAGTGCGTGTTATTGATGACGAGCACATCGCGGTACAAGGTACCGGTCTTTCGCCAGTCTCTCCCGTAAAAG
>CBDUFM010000131.1:0-7043 GCA_965366325.1 uncultured bacterium | reverse complement strand
CCCCACACGTTTAGTTACTGCCGAATTTTGGGATAGTATATTTAAAGACGGTGCACGCATCCAACGCGATGCATGGACCGCGGCACCACTGCGCAGCGCTCAAGAAATAAATAAGATCAAACAACGCTGCGAAGGCTTTCTGGATTACCTTATTAGCCGTCAAGACCTGCGCTTTATTGATTTCGCAACGCTCTACAGCGAACGCTCCGCGAAACGCCGTGACCTCCCTGCATTATTAAGTGAACAAGGATTACAGTTCGGCACAGAAGGATCGCTACCGCTGAAAGAAACGGGAACCGACGGCTTCATGCCATCCGCTAGTTTTGACGACATGTGTTATGACTGGCTGCCCTACCCCAAAAACTTTGCCGGCACACAACTCATAGATCAAGCACGAAAGTTGTCTTGGACCGCAGCAGCAGCGACCCGAATTAACGCAGCACCGAAAAAGGTTTACACATGAATCATGTACTTATTCCAACGCCACACACACTGATCGATAACAATGGACGCCTTTCATTAAACGGTGGTATCTCCATTCACCTAGCAAGCCAAGATCAGGACGATGTATGGGCAGCCAATTACTTAGCCGAATGCCTCGACAGAGATCATAAAATCAGAACAAACAATTCCGTTCAGCTCGGCATTCCATTACACATAAAACGCAAAAGCGGTACCGCAGAGGGTTACAGCCTCAAAATTGAAAAAGATAAAATTACCATAACCGGCAACGACGCTGCTGGTGTCTATTATGCCTGCCAAACCCTTCGTCAATGCGTCGAAGGCCAGACTGTCCCATTGCTAGAAATCGAAGACCAACCGCGCATGCAATACCGTGCGATGCATATCGACAATAAACATCATCAAACAAAATTCGAATATGTGCAATATTACATTCGTGAAATAGCTCATTATAAGGCAAACATACTAGTCTGGGAATGGGAAGATAAATTTGCCTACCCATCACATCCACAGGTGGGAGCCCCCGGCGCGTTCACACTTGAGGAAATGCAAGAACTCACCGCCTATGCAAGGCAGCATCACATTGAGCTCGTACCGCTCGTACAAGGGCTCGGGCATGTCTCGTTTATTTTAAAACATCCAGCATTTAGGCACATACGTGAAGTGCCCGATTCTGATTGGGAAGTCTGTCCACTCAAAGAAGAGTCCTATGAACTCCTCTTTGAATTGTGGAAAGATGCAATGGATGCCACACCTGGCTCGAGTTTTTTCCACATTGGCAGTGACGAAACTTATGAACTCGGACTTGGTGTTGCATGTGGATGCGCTGCTCACGCTGCCGAACATGGCAAAGACAGCCTGATGCGCCTGTTTATCGATCGCTGCACGCAATGGGTGGAATCCCAAGGCCGTATCTGCCTATCATGGGGCGGACAATGGAAAGCCAATAACAAACAACAACCACTGCCCAGTATGATCTGGACCGATGGTGACAATCCCGCCTACATTAAGCAATCGATCGACGCCGGGTATCCATGTTGGATCTATGCACCCAACAATGATATTCCCCCACTGATAAATAATTTATTACCATGGACGAAATGGTGTCGTACTAATGATAATCTCGGCGGCCAAATACCAGGCTCCTTTCACCATACCAGCAGCACTTACACAGCAGCGGCTGAACACCCACAGATGAACGGCTCCATCTGCACGTCCTGGGAAGATTCTGGATTACATAATCAAATGTGGATCCTACACCACATCTGTGCCTGTGAGTATTCATGGAATCCCGGCAGCACTGACATCGACACGTGGATCGACCGCCTCTATAAAAATTATTTTGGACCACAAGTATACGCGATGCGTGAATGCCAGCACCTGCTTCAGTGCAACGCACATTTCTTTGACGACACCTTTGAACGACGTGTCTGGCACTATGGCTATGTTGGCAGAATGCATACACCTGATTTCCCTCGTGAAGGACTTGAATTCAACCCGTTTTTTATCAAAGAATACCATAGTTACATTAGAGATGCCAAATTACACCTACAGGAATTGGACCGCGCGGACGCCATACTTAATAAAAACATTGACCAAGGCGCAAAGCACAAACACGACCTAGAAATCATGCTGAGCTGTACAGCCCTCATGCGCGTAAACGCAAAACTCATTCTCATGATGTCAGAGTGGGAAACCTTGCTCAGCGATGCATCTCTGATTTATCATCATAGCGACAAAAAACGTGCACTAGAAAATTTACGTAGCATTGAAAAACTGCTACAGAAACACCTCACTGAAAAAGAACAGGTCTACACTGATCTAGTCACACTGTGGGAAAAAACACGTTTACCTAAAGGCTACTCGACTGAGACAAAAAAATATTTTTATAAACGTGAGCGCGCGCGGCATCTCGCCAACAAAACACCAGACATGCGCTATCTCGTTTACGACATGGATAAACTTGATATTCAGGGTTATTTGGACCGCTTAACTACCTACAACGACCACTACGAACAACTTGAAATAAGACAGGCCGAAACACAATCAACGCTAGCGCCATCTCTATCCGCCTAGAATTTTCCACACAAGGACTTCACATGTGTAAAATAATAAACATCCTATGCCTCTGTGCTATATTTAGCGCAAGACTAACTAGCGCTGATTCCTTTCAGATACATCAAGAACATCCGCGAATCTTTGTCAACCAGGACACCATTAAGACACTTGCTGCTAATTGCAAAGGCCCATTAGCGGATGCGTATAAAGAGATTAAATCAAATGCGGAGCGCGCCGTTAAAACTGGGCAAATAAAATACATTGACAATAAATGGGCGGTCCCCACTGATTTGCTCGCCTGTGGCATTGTGTATTTAATTGAAAAGCACAACGGCAACCCGCATGCCGCAAAGTATGCTGAACCAGTCATCAAGTGCTGGGGCAATGGTTCGCGCATAAGCAATAAAAACAACAGCTCCTTTGGCTTTCATGCAATTGCCTATGACTGGATTTACGATGCCCTTGATGCCGAGCAGCGCGTTCAATTTGGTAATGCACTTGGCTCCTGGCTCACGTGGTATACCAATAAACCCGAAATCACCCTCAAAGCCGGACACTGGGAATATAATCAAACCTGGGGTGTCTCGCACATGAATGTCATGCATGCGCGCGATGCGATCATTCAAAAACTCCTCATTTCCCTCGCGATCACTGGTGCTGGCAGTAAGCACGAACAAAACGCCAAAACCTTCTTGCATTCATGGAATGAACGCATCCCACGCGACTGTATTCCGGCCTTTGACGCCATGGGCGGTTCATGGGCAGAAAGCCATGGCCACGGCTCTTACGGCCCCATTGCCGTTATCCCGTGGGCATTTGCAGCATGGGAAAGCGCCACAGGCAAAAATTGGTTTCAGCTCGGCACCGACAGCAGTTTTCTCAAAGAAATGTCACGCTGGATATGCTACCTAACAGTCCCACACAGTAATCGTCACGCTTATATCGATGATGGCGGCGGCAGTAAGTGGTCAGCTTTTCAAGCCAGCGCACCCTTTGTTGCCAAATATTTAAATGACCCACTTGCACAAGATGTCACCAACAAAGCGTTTGCCCAGAATGCATATAACTACGGTCACGTCTGGCAGCGACTGTTTACCGATCCCACTGTTAAAGCCGAAACGCCGCAGGCACTCAAACTCCCACTCGCCTACTTACTGAAGGGCGCAGGACATGTCTTCATGCGTTCGTCATGGAACGACCCCAATGCCACTTGGGCGTTTTTTGGAGCCGGCAAACACATCGCTGGACATCAGCACGACGACGAGGGGCACTTTTTAATCTCTCGCCAAGGCGGCTTAGTCAGCAAGGCTGGCGGGAAAGGCATTGGCAACGATAGCGACCATTACTGGGGTGGATCGCTGGTCTTTAATATTTTAACAATCTTCGACCCCAAGGAATCATTTCGTAGAAACAACAATAATGAAAATGACGGCGGACTCAAACGCCTGGTCTACAACAATTCGCAAGTTGAACGCGGTCACATCACAGCATACGAGCACAATAAACACTTTACCTATGCCGCCGCAGATCTCACCAAAGCGTATCGCAGCAATAAAGCAAAAGCCGTTAGTCGACAATTTATCTATCTGCGCCGCCAACAATCAAACGACGACGAATACTTCGTTATTTTTGACCGCGTGCAATCTACGCAAGCTGATTACGCCAAGCATTTCATGCTCCATATGCCAGAAGAGCCACAGATCAGTGGAGAGCAAAAAGAAATCACCGCCGGCCATGTCTACACGCATAGTGGAGAAAATCTCATTAGCACTTGGCTGAGCATGCCAAATGATTTTGGCGACAAAGTCAAAGTACAATCAACCGGACAAAGCCGGCTGTTCCTAAGAACACTGTTACCCGAACAAGCCGTCATCACCAAACGCGGCGGTGCCGGCCACAAGAACTGGGGGCACCCCCTAGAACCCAGCGCCCAGTATGACCACCACAACAAAGGCCGCGATAAAGGGCCCGTCTCTAATTGGCGCTTGGAAATCGCTGCGCCGCTGAACGAACAAAGCTACTTCCTCCATGTCTTTCAAGTATGTGACAGCGGTACAAAAAAGATGGACGAAGTGCAGTTAATTAAAAATGGTAAACAAGCAATTATCAGCATTGGCAAAGACTGGGAACTCACATTGGAAAAATCTGGCAGTATAGGCGGATCAATTAAGCACGCTAAATCCAAGAAGATACAATTGAGCGATTCCATTAACGTCAAAGAACAATATGAGCACTGGAATAAAGTCACCAATTAACTCTACACGAATTCAACTGCCCATCCACGGAGGTCATCATGTATAAGACATTCATTCTCTGCTCGCTGCTTGGTAGCTTTGCATTTAGCGCAGAAAACGGTGGTCTATCAGAACAATACCCTAACGACATCAACATCGGCAAAAGTGAACACGTCATCTTTGCCAGTGATTTTGAGAACGGCATTGTCGAACCACTAAAAATTACACGCAAAGGCGTCACTGCACTTCAGGATGCCAATATTGCATTCAGTGGTAAAGGTTGTGCCCAAATTACTGCGACTAAAAACATCGATGAAGGTGGTGACATTAAAATCAAATGGGACAAAGGTGTCGATACCTGTTTCATGCGTGTTTACGTACGATTTGACAAAGACACGCTCATGCCACATCACTTTATCAATTTCCGCGGCCACACCAATACCTACAAATATCGCTGGGGTGGTGGGGCGGGTCTTCGGCCACCAGGTGGCAAGGATGGCGCATTTGGCACCACGCTTGAACCACCAAAGGGAGAAAAAGGACAATGGAAATTTTACAGCTACTGGCATGAAATGCGCAGCTGGCAAACGGTTCATGGTGCCGCAGATGGACGACCCAACGCCTATTATGGCAACAATTTTAGCGCAAAAGATAGTCCAAGTCTGAAACGTGATGAATGGATATGCTTAGAAATGATGCTCAAGCTCAATAGCATTGGCACCCACGATGGTGAACAAGCATTCTGGATCGACGGCCAAAAAATTGGACACTGGAAAAAAGGTAGCCCAGAAGGTACTTGGATACGGGAAAGTTTCCACAGTTATGGCAAATGGAACAAAAATCCGAAACCATTCGAAGGTTACAGCTGGCGCAGCGATGACGTCTTAAAAATCAACAAAGCGACTCTACAGTGGTATTTGTCCAAGAATTCAAGTTGGCCAAAAATGACCCACGACAAGAACACCGTGTATTTTGACAATCTCGTCATTGCCACTCAATACATTGGGCCTATGCACACAAAATAGCAGTAGAGGCATAAATATCTGACGCCAGCACATACCTGTGCTGGCGTTTTTTATTAGCATGCGTGCGTTTTATTGCTGCGTTTTTAACTGCAGCGAAGCGTAGTAAACTGAATCAGGTCGTTCGTGTATACTCTTCAGTAAAACGCCAAAGCGACGCAGCACGATAGCGTTATACACCTGCACTCCATTTAAGATCACCGTCACTGGCTTGTCCAGATCTAGTAGTTTATCGTTCAACAAGACTGTTATTTCCTTCACCGATTGAGTACTTAACGTAATGGTATTATCCGTAATAGAACTATTTACAGACATACCGCGTTTGGGCTCATCAATCTGCAAGTTATAAAACCGTTTCTTCCACTGCACCTGTGGTGCCCAATGCACGGCCTTCGGATAGGTGATGCGCTTGTGCTGCTGAAAATATGCACTCACATCCTGATAGGCCGCATCCGGTAATGAATGCCCTGCACCTGGGTAGGATTTAAAATCAATAGCTGCAGTATAATGTTCCGCATGACGCTGTTTGACAGCCTTGAGCAGCTCAATCCCCTCACGTGCGCTAGAAATACGCCCGCTATCCTGCTCTCCAATAAATACAGAAAAAGGAAGCGCGCACATATTCTCAAATCCTGCTCCACTCCCTCTCCCATTGCCGGCGGCAAGACTCGCAACAGCAGCAAAACGATCGCTTTCTATAGCAGCTAGGTTCCACACCCCATAACCGCCCATTGATGCACCCATGATATACACACGATCCCAGTCTACTGGGTAACGTAGCATGAATTCATTCAATGCCTCAGACAGCGCCTGCAGATCCTTATCAAGTACCCAGGCATTCGCTGCCGTATCACTTAAACAACGCGGTATCAAACTAAGTTCCGCTATAGGCATCATTGAGCTGCGTTTAATGCCCCAGCCCCAAGCCATCTCATTATCAAGGTGTCCGGGGTGACCAGCTACGTGACCACCACCGTGTAAGTAAATAAGTAGCGGTAATTTTGCATGTGGTTTGCCGCGCAAGATTGATCGCATATCGATCTTCCAAGCCAAAAAAGGGCTTAAGCTGCGCACGGACCGCACCTTCAACGACGAAGAATACAACACCTATGCCTGCCCATGGCACAATAATATCACCGTCGCGATTGCCAGCTTCCGAACCGCGAAGGCTTTGAAAACCAACTCGGGCTCGACCTTCGAGATACCGACATTCAAGTGGCACAACTCGACCCAGTTTAAGTGGACGTCGCAACAGTTGCTGGACTTT
>CBDUFM010000130.1:0-7060 GCA_965366325.1 uncultured bacterium | reverse complement strand
ACAAGATCGTATTGCGCAAATTAAAGCGCGCGCTGACCACCTGCAAGAAGCATTAGAAGACGCACGCCATTTAATCTTGGATCATAAAGAGCAGGTCATCGATTTAGATGAAACAACCGACAACCATAAATCTATCATCCGCGTTGATCACGCATTTGCTGGAATTGAGTTAAAACTATCAACATCAGCGACCCGCTTTTTTGAGCGTGAACAAAGTGATGTTCTGCACCGACTACAGTAACTATTAATCACTAATAACCGTGCTCAGATTGCGATCTTCTGGATAAAAGGCGTGTTTAATGCTGTGTACTTCGTCAAATTGGATGATGGCGGGTTCCCCTTCGAGACGCACGCTGTGGCCATGATCCCAAACCAGTTCTCCGCGATCACAGTTTTCTGCGATGACAAATCCATTGATATAGAGGCGCCGATCCATGCCGAAGGTTGTATTAAAACCACCGCCGTGCACGGTGAATGGAGACCAAAGTGCGACGTCACCAGGATCCATTTCGACATCAATTTTTCGTGGATCATTATCATATTCGGGATTAAAAGTAATGCCGTCATGATCTTCAGGAATATTGCTCACATCTCTATGGCTGCCGGGTACAATCTGCATCGCGCCATTTTCAGCACGATGTGGGTCAATTGCGATGCCCATTTGCACATACGATGTAGCCAGTTCGCGAAAATCACCGTTGGGTTTGCGTGAGCGCACATCACGATGCAGGGCCCAAGATGTTTTTGAGCCAGGGCGTTTCCAATGTACTTGATTAATGATTTGTTTTAAATGATTGCCAATTAATGGTTCGACGATGTTGAGTAGTCGCTCATCACGGCGAACGCTATCGAGAACGTGATCATGATAGGATGGCCATTGCATGCCACGGACTAAGGCCTTGTTGTCTTCGTCCTTGTCGACCCAGATAACGGTGTTTTTATTGCGCCAGGTGCGCTCTAGCATTTCGCCAAAGAATTTCCATTTATCACATGCGGCTGCCATTGCCGCTACTTCATGCTTATCAAAAACATTTTTAATAATCAGGTAACCTTGATTCCAATAAAAGTTTTGTTCATCTTGAGTGAGAGTGCGCATGAGTTACTCCTTTTAATGATGTTTCGATTTGTTTAACACAGGCACGTAATTCGCTGATGACATATTGTTGTTTATGCTCAGGAAATTCTTCGATAAATGCAGAGACCCCGAGCCCGGCGAAGACCTCGCCTTCGGGATTACGAATGGGGACGGCGATGCTAATTACGCGTTCGCCATTTTCTTGATTGTTAATCGAGCAGTCACGTTGTGCGATTTCGATTAAATCTTTATGCAGACTTTCCCCATCCTTATGGGTGTGTTCGGTGACGCTGTCGTATTCCAAACGTGCAAGGATGCGCTCGAGTTCCTCGGCCTCCTTATAGGCAAGGAAGAGCTTGCCGCTG
Source organism: uncultured bacterium (assembly GCA_965366325.1). Taxonomy (GTDB): domain Bacteria; phylum Planctomycetota; class UBA11346; order UBA11346; family UBA11346; genus JANQLF01. Next base: position 5,620 of record CBDUFM010000130.1, on the reverse strand, counting down.
GCACTACGATGGGCGTAGAGAATGTTACCAAGCGATGAAATAGGATCTCGCAGACGACCGTCATGAGTCAGCATCGCAATGCTAATCGCGTGATCACCAAAGGGCATGGCAATCGTGCACGTCATTTGAATCTTATGGGCGAGCCGCGTGACAAAATGATAGCCATGGGTACGCACGGGGATGTTCAGCAACAAAGAGCGCACCATGCGCAAAGAGCCAAGCCCAATCCGGTACTGCCGTTTCTCGTCCTGCATCACGTAATCAGACTCAACCAGGGTCTGGAGGAGACGATGCACATGACTCTTCGGCAGCTCAAGTTCCCTAGCTAAACCACTGACAGAGTAGGACTTAGCGTTAGAAGCTAGATGCTCGAGAACTAATAATCCATTGCTCAGCGTGTTGTTCATGTACATGTTCTATATAATGGAACATTAAAGTCAATACGATGTTCTGCTATATAGAACATAGCTGCGCGAGAAAAGCACTTGCATTGATTTACTTTGTACTATTGTACTATTACAAACATACAGAGGGACTATGTCAGAGACCTTACAACTACGTATCGAATACCACTCGGGGATTCCTGTTTACCGACAAATTATACAGGGCATCACGGCAGCGGTTGAAGAAGGACGCTTACAAGATGGTGATCGCTTGCCGACGATACGTGAACTATCAAGTGCGCTCAAAGTAAATCCAAACACAGTGGCTAAGGCCTATCGTGAGATGGAATTGATGCATTTGCTAGAAGGGCATGGTCGTAATGGTTCGGTGATAAATGATTTGCGTGCGCCGCTTGCTGTGCTTTCGGATGAAGAGAAGGCTGAAAAATTAAATCAAATTTATCTACGTGCTGTTGCCGAAGCAACGGCCCACCAGATAAGTGAAAAAGAACTGCGCGAGCGCTTTGTCGACTCGGCTCTAACAAAGGAAGAATAAAATGGGCAAAATACGCTCAAGTTGGACATTGATCAAGAATTCTTGGTCGGTATTAATGGAGAATAAAAAATTATTACTTTTCCCGATAGTGAACACGCTATTTATAATTACAGTTCTTGTTTTTTTTCTGTCGGCAATTGTTTTTTATCCTACTGGTCATGAAATAGGATCGGAAGAGCACTGGAAAGCAATTGCTAATGCAGTATTCGATAATTACGATGCCGAGTCTGAGTCTCATGGTGGAAACTGGGATTTGGAAGGTCAACCACAACTGTCTTGGTCTGTTTGGGTGGCCTGGGTGCCATTATATTTACTATCGATGTTTATGATCACTTTTTTTAACACAGCGTTTTACAGTGAAATATTAAAGGCCCTAAATGGCGAAGCGGTGTCGATTAAATGTGGTTTGAAATTTGCTCTGACTCGATTGAAGCCAATTGCAATGTGGTCTTTGTTTGCAGGTGTTGTTGGTGTTATACTACGCGCAATTAGCGAAAACCTTGGATTTGTAGGCAGGATCGTAACCGGATTTATCGGCATTGTTTGGAGTGTTGCTGCAGTTTTTGCTATACCCGTTATCATTAGAGAGCAGCAGGCTACTAATCCATTGAAGACTTTAAGGGCATCGGCATTATTGATCAAACAACGTTGGGGCGAAGGTCTGATTGGCTATTTGGGTATTCGCGGCATGGGTGTCCTCATTATATTGCCATTTACGTTAATGCTCATCGCAGTTGTAGTAGTGTTACTGAGTTTAGAACTAAATGCTTTGTGGGTGTCAGTAACCTGTGCAGTCTTATGGTTTGTTGCTGTAATTATCGTTACTTATATTCAGTCAATTATGAATAGCATTTTCCAATGTGCCTTATACGTCTACGCCGCAGAGGGCAGCATGCCCGGTCCTTTCGATGATACCGTAGCAGCGTCAGTGTGGAGAGTGAAAAAGACGAAGCTTAAATAGCGAAATTATCAGTCCGATGAACCGTCCTAACATTGATCTCGCCGAGCATGTTGGGCGGTTTTGAACCACGGCGATAAAGATAAATCTATTAATTTTATTCTAGGTATAATTGACAGGCATATTTACAACTCATTCAAACACCCTACGCGGCTCAGATTCAAGGCGGCGAAGGACGAAGTTTACTGGTTTAAATGAAACTTGAGTCAGTAAAATTGATTCACTCAAACCGGCAGAGCGGTTCAGAATCAAGGCAACAAAGAACGAAGTTTGCTGACGGACACCTAACCCAAACGCCCTACGCGGCTCAGATTCAAGGCGGCGAAGGACGAAGTTTACTGGTTTAAATGAAGCCTGAGCTAGTAAAATTGATTCACTCAAACTGGCAGAGCGGTTCAGAATCAAGGCAACAAAGAACGAAGTTTGCTGGTTCAAATGAAGTCTTTGTTAACGCAGAGTCTGGGCCGCTCTGCCGGTTTGAGGGTTAGCCCCGCATGTCGAAGCCGCCATCTACGGTTATGGTCGACCCCGTAATAAACTCCGCCAAATCACTCAACAAAAACAAAGCCGCCGCAGCAGGATCTTTTGGCAAGCCAATGCGTCCAAGTGGAATGCCGTTAACGATATCTTCGCGGCCAAATTCATTAATTTTTTCGGTGGCCATTTCGGTCTCGGTCCAACCGGGTGCGACGCAGTTAGCGCATAAACATTATTTGCGCGCCTTTTGAGGTGGCATAGGCCGAGAAAATATCACTACCACGTTGACCGGCGGTGCTGGTGAAAATAACAATGCTGCCGCCTTTACTGTTACGCAGTGAGGGTGTGGCTGCTTGAACTGATAAAAAAGTGCCACGCATGTTCACGTTCATGGTGTGGTCCCAAAACGCTGGCGTCATTTCATCAATTGGCCCAGGCTGAAAAATACCAGCGGTAACCGCGAGGCCATTTATTTCACCAAGGCCGGCGACGGCGTCCGCAACAACTTGTTTTGCGACGTCATCTGCGGCGATGTCACCTTGCATCAATTGCGCTTTGCGGCCCATGGCTTCGATGTCTTTGGCGACCGATTCAGCGGCGCTGCTATTGCTGAGGTAATTAATGCTGATGTTTGCCCCAGCTTGAGCAGCCATGCGTGCAAGCTCGGCGCCAATGCCGCGCGATCCACCCATGATTAAAATATGTTTGCCGCTTAAATCGATCATTGTTGTGCTATCCCTGTGCGCATGGCGCATACATGTATGGTGTTGTGCTGACGAGGTATGAATTAACCGTAGGCACTAATATTATGTTTACCAAGTAAACGCAACTGGCGTTCATTGGCAGCTGCTTTGACTACAGGGTTATGCTGAAAGTCTAAATAGGGATTAAATCGCTGAGCAATGCCGCGTTGCGCGTAATGCACCTGCAGTAAATAACGCACACGATCTGGTGTATTATTTTTAGAGCCACCATGCCAGACTTCACTGCGAAATAACATGCCATCACCAGCATTACATAGTACTGGCGTTTCTTCTACGCCATTCCAACTCGTTTCATTGCCATTTACCGTGCCAAAATTTCCATCCTTGGGGAGCACTTTACTTGGACCACGCCCAGACTTATGTGAGCCTGGAATGACGTAGGTTGGGCAGAGATCGATGTCAATATCAACCAGATAGAAATGTAAGGTAGCAATAAAAACCGGCAGGTGGACGCGACCAGAGGTGAGTAATTCTTCATCCATAGGGACAAATATTTGATCTGAGTGAATGTACTTACCACCAGAGCCTGGAAATGATCGCCATGCACTCATGCCAATTATATGACATTGATCGCCCATTAATGCTTCAGCGGAATCAATGATGCCGGGTAGATCTAAAAATTGTAACCAATAGGGATCACGATTAAATACGCATTTAAAATGGTCAACCTCTTTGCCATTTTTGCTGTTGCCATCATGTTCGAGATGGGTGAGCTGATCGATTTTACGACAGGTCTCTTCCGCCAAAGATTTATCAATAAGGTTGGGGAAAAATGCGAGGCCATCATCGCGAATGGCTTTAACGGTGCCATCTACATCCAGTGGACTGAGGCGTGGAATAGTGCTAGCTGGGCTAAGGGTGCTGGTTTGCATAGGATGTCCTCCATCGATTGCAGGTTACTGCGGCTGATTTTATCAAGTGGGGTCTGTGAGTGCTAGGAGGAAGCAAGGAAGTAGTAGCACAAAACACGGATTTTGTCTTGCTGGGAGTTCTAGAGACCGTAGGCTATTGATCTTAGTAAACCAAGGGTTTTTCAATGCTTAAGAACGATAGAAGCGGCCGTTTGCTGTTTTCAGATTATGACCTAGACGGATACCCGATCATACTTAAGCATGCGGGCGGTGCTGGTGGACTCTATCATGACTGGCATTCACATGATTTTTTCGAGTTTGTTTTTGTTAGTCGCGGCAGCGGCACGCATTATATAGAAGAGCAAGTTTACCCGATGCTGCAGGGTGATTTTTATATGATGAACCCCAAGGATCGTCATAGTTATCGTTCGGAAGGTCATTTTACGATTGTTAATATATTAATGGATAAATCGATTGTAACAGATCCGAGTATGACCGGGGTGGTGCATTTGCCGGGCATAGAAGAATGTTTTTTTGGTGAGCGCTCGGGCTCAGAACATAAAATTCATTTAGCACCACGCCATGAACGTTTAGTTAATACCCTCTGTCAGCGGATGTTTCAAGAGCAGGAAGCTAAGGAGATGGGCTGGGAATTGGCCTTGTATAATGGGATGCGTGAATTGTTGCTCTGCGTCAGCCGTGCGTGGACCATGTATGGTGCAAATGACGCCCTTGAGCATTTGGCGCCTGGACCAGTGGCAAAATCAATTGCCATTATCTATAAAGAATTCACTAATGATTTGCGAGTCAGTGATATTGCAGAGCGCGTGCATTTAAGTTCAAATTACTTTGGCGAATTGTTTCGCCAAACCACGGGTTTAAGTGTCCAGAACTATATCAATAAACATCGCATTGATCGTGCGCGTGTATTGCTAGAAGACTCAAATGATGGCATTACCGAAATAGCCATGCAGGTTGGCTACGAAGATCCGAATTATTTTTCGCGCATGTTTAAGAAGCTCTGCGGCATGACGCCGCGTGAGTACCGGCGTCGTGCAGAGATCTAGTCGCTTGTAGTGTGTAGCGGCTTATGGTTTTAAGATCGCGCCCTTACGAATGATTTGCACTTTTTTGATGTGACCTTTTTGAATCACGCGTAAGAGCATGGCATTGGTTGCATGTGATATTTGTTCAAATTCAATAGCGCTGCTAATGCGGCCATAACCAATGATTTCATAGATGCGGTCGCCCTGTCTTAATCCGCCAGCTTCTGCAGGTCCGCCAGCTTCGATGGCACTGACAGAGAGGCCAATTTGGTCTTCGGTTTTGGCAACGGTGAGACCGTAATGTTTAATGTCTATGATTTGGCGTTTGCTGGTGTGTTCGCGAATGCGGCTAATCATTTCTTCGCCGGAGACGGGGATGACATTAACTTCTTGGACCTCACCCTTGCGCCAAATGGTAATGGGGAGTGGCTGGCCAATGCGTGCACTGGCAAGACGGGTGCGTACGTTCTCCATGCCCTGGACGGTTTTATTGCTTACTGACAAAATAATATCATTTGATTTAAGCCCAGCTTCGGCTGCTGGCGTGCCCGGGAAAACAATCCGAATAACCACGGCCTTGGTGTT
>CBDUFM010000129.1:0-7062 GCA_965366325.1 uncultured bacterium | reverse complement strand
AGCATAGAATTGCCCCAAAGCGAGAGAGAGCTATACCATGACTATGGAAAAACCTGTCTTAGTAATTACCGGCGCATCTTCAGGAATTGGTGCTGCAACGGCTCGTTTATTAATAAATGACTATCGTTTGGTCTTGCTTGCGCGACGTGAGGAACGCCTGCGGGATCTTTGTGCGGCGCTAGGCGCAGATGCGCGCTATATCGTTGCGGATCTTGGCGATCGCTCTTGCTGGCAGGCGGTGGCCGGTCACATAAACGCTTGTTTTGGGCAGGTGGACAAGGTGCTGCATAATGCCGGTAAATTTATTGTTGAGCCGCAGGCAGAGCTGAAACAGGCTGATTTGGATAGTCTGTGGGAGCTTAACGTCACTGCGGTGTTTATGTTGACGACTTATTTGTTGCCGTTTTTACGTGCATCGTCATCGGGTCATATCCTCTCTATTTCAAGCATTGCTGCGGAATCTGCGTTTCCTGATTGTGGTGCCTATAGCGCGAGTAAGGCGGCTATTGAAGCATGGAGTCGCTGTTTGCGTGAGGAATTGCGCGCTGATAAAATACGCGTGACTGTGGTGGCACCTGGGGCAACCAGTACAGAGATTTGGGGCGAGGATAGTCCCTTTGATCCAGAGAAAATGGCGACAGCAGAAGATGTGGCTTTAACTATCCAAACCTGCTTATCTGTTTCTGAGCGTGCGAGCGTTGATAAAATAACGGTTATGCCGAGTGGCGGTACGTTTTAGGGAGGCGTAGATATTCATTGAAAGGGGAGTCCCTTGGGTGCTAACTAAATGGTAAGGAGTTAGTCATGCAATTAGGATATCTATTTCACCGTTTATTGAGTAAATTAATGATCGCCTTTGTGGCCATCTGCGTGCTGTCTGGGGCGGCATAATGGCTACGGATATACTCTGTGTCGGCGTATTCGTGTTTGAAATCATCGAACTGGCCTGCTTTTTTTGCAGCTAAAGCATGGCTCACAGCTAACAGCTTGGTCATGCTAGGCCCCCGTGCGGGACTGCTCAATGGTCTGAGCGCGGCGTGTTGGTGTAGCTAGCGTTGGCTGATGCCTCTGGGCAGCCAGGGCAGTGCGACCACGAAGGCTTACTGACGGCTGTTGGGTTTGGTTTTAGTGGCCGCCAGCAATCGCTGGGACGATGTCGATGAGGTCACCATCATTGAGGCTGGTCTGTTGGCCATCCAAAAAACGTATATCATCCTCACCAACGAAGATATTGACGAAGCGACGGAGCTTACCGCTGTCGTCACAGAGTTTGGCCTGCATACCGGGGTGATTTGCTTCCAGTTGGGCTAAAAGATCGTCAATTGTACTTGCTTCTAACTCAACATTTTCCTTATTTTCAGTTAGATTCCGCAATACCGTAGGAATTCGTACCGTAACAGCCATGATCTCTCCCGTGCAATGATCGAAGGTTTGCTAGACATATAGCCTATAAGGCGACGGACAAGCCCGAATCAGGTGGGTATACACTGGACGTATAAGCTGAGCGAATGGTCGCTCATGCAGATTTCGATAAGGTCTTTGCTACAATTGTTTTATGCTGCGGATGTAGAGCGGTCGCCTGGGCTTCTCTACGTTTACATTTGAGAGGAACGCTAATATGACTTTAGCAGCACCAGTTGTCGAAGAATTGAAGAAATATCGTAGTACGCTCGATGCGCTCGAAGCCGGTACTATCGATCGCGATAAGGATTTCCGTCCTTACCGTCTCGTGCATGGGATTTATGGCCAACGTTCAGACGGTTTTGGCCAAATGATCCGTATTAAATTGCAATGGGGCCGGATGACGCCGACGATGATGCGCTGCCTTGCTGACCAGAGTAGTAAGCATGGTTCTGGCATTTTGCATATCACGACCCGCCAAGCTATTCAGGTCCATTTTATACCGCTTGAAGCAACCGCAGGTATTATGGAAGCCCTCGAAGAGAACGGTATGACCACCCGTGAAGCCTGTGGTAACGCAGTGCGTGGTGTCGTCTGTTCTCCGTTAGCTGGTACCTTGGCCGACGAGCCATTTGATGTGCAGCCTTATGCAAAACAGGTATTCGAACATTTCTTACGTGGCCCACGTAGCGCTGACTTGCCACGCAAATTTAAAATTGCTTTAACCGCGTCTTACAACGACACGCAGGCGTATAACAATATTCAGGATATTGGAATTCTTGCGGTTGAAAAAGATGGCAAACAAGGATTCCGCATTCGTGCAGCCGGTGCTTTGGGTGCAACACCACAAGCGCCGATTGAGCTCTATGATTTCTTGGAAAAAGAGGAGCTCATTCCTGTCTGTGATGCAATCCTACGTATTCACCATAAATATGGTGATCGTCAAAATCGCGCCAAAGCACGCCTTAAATTCGTATTACGCGATCACGGTGACGATGGTTTCCGTAAATTGTTTGAAGAGCAATTAGCGGAAGTACGTGCCGAAGGCATTAAGGGTGCGGTCTTGGATGATGCCTTTGCCGAAGCAGCAAATCCAAGTGAAATCCCTGTTGCTAGCGATGCAGCTGAGCAATTGTGGAGAAAATACAGTGTAACGCCTCATCGTGAAAATGGCTACTGTGTCGTTGCAATTCATGTTCCCCTTGGCGATATCCCACATGAACACATGGTGTTATTTGCGAATCTCGCAGAAGATTACACCGATGGTGATGTTGCGGTTAGTGTTGATCAAAACCTTTACTTCCGTAAAGTTCCTGTTGAAAAACTGGCTTCTCTTTACCAAGAGTTGGGTCAACTTGGTTACAATAAACCATCAAATAATATTTTAGACGTTTTGAGCTGCCCAGGTGCAAGTACCTGCCAATTGGGTATTACTTACTCAAAAAATATGGGTAAAGAGTTAAGCGAAAAACTTGCCGACTTAGCTGCTAAGGGTAACGACAAATTGCTCAGCACGCGTATCAAAATGAGTGGCTGTCCGAATAGCTGTGGTCAACATCACGTTGGTAATATTGGCTTACATGGCGCGGCTGCAAAAATTGGCGACACGATGGTGCCACATTATGTACTCTTGGTTGGCGGTGGCGATGAAGTTGCTGCTGTGAATCATGCGAGCATGGTTGCACGTATTCCGGCGAAAAAAGTTGTCGAAACCATCGTTCAGTTGGCCACATGGTTTGAAGAAGAGGGTCAAGCAGATGAGGACTTCACTGCTTATCTTCGTCGAGTCAGTGGTGCTGATGCAGCTGATGCTAAAGAAGGCCGTAAAATCCGTAAGGCCCTGCGTGAGCGCTTGCAGCCTATCTATGAGGTTGACCCAGAGAACTTCGACGAGTCCTATCTCTATGATATTGGCATGGATAAGTTGTTCAGCATGGACGATATCGGTGCTGGCGAGTGTATGTCCTAATCGAGGCGCTAATCGAGGCGCTTCAGTTAGCCTACGACAAACAAACTACTCAACCGAGCGTATACTCTACGCTCGGTTTTTTGTGCCCCTGATTGCACAGCTACACGGTTAGATCTTGGGGATTGGCGCTAAAAGTACGTATGCAGTGCTTGCTGACGCAGACTTGCGTCTGAACTGCTTACTTGAGAATGGTTCACAGCGAAATGAATTCGCTGATATGAAGGGGATGCTCATGCGTATTCATTTACTTGTTTCGGTACTGGTTACGGTGCTCAGTTGCTTGGCTTCATTCAACGTGCTACAGGCGGCATCTGCTTCAGAGCCAGTAGATTGGCCCAACTTGCGTGGACCAGATTCGTTAAGCGGTGTCGTACCAGCAGCGGACTGGCTGGGTAAGTGGAATGGCGCAAAGACCGTGTGGCAGGCACAAGTCCATGTTGGCTTTTCTTCGTTTGCAATTGCCAATAACATTGCTGTGACCTTGGGCAATCAGAATAATCAAGATATCATTACGGCCTTGGATGCGAAATCCGGCAAAAAATTATGGGCCCATCAATATGTCTGTGCCGTTGCGCCAAAAATGTACGAGGGTGGTCCAAACGCGACGCCTACCATTGATGGCAAGGTTGTTTATACGCTGAGTAAGGAAGGGCATGTTTTTTGTCTGCAATTAAAGACCGGCAAAGTAGTATGGCAGCGTCAAATTAAAAATGACCATGGATTACCTGAGCCAGATTGGGGTTTTAGTAGTTCACCTTTAGTTATAAAAAACTTTGTATTTTTAAATGCTGGTAGCCACGGTATCGCTTTGGATAAGCGCAATGGCAAGACTGCATGGGTCAGTGGAAAAGGCAAAGCCGGTTATGCGTCAGTCGCACCGTATGAGCATGCTGGCAAAGCAGCATTATTAGTATTTGCTGCAGATGCCTTACATTGTGTTGATGCGGCAAGTGGGAAGAGCTTATGGAATCAGGCTTGGAAAACTAGTTATGGCGTCAATGCGGCAGTGCCAGTTCCATTTGGTGATAAGCAGGTATTTGTGGCATCAGGTTATAATTATGGCTGCAGCCTGTTATCAGCGAGTGGTCAAGTCTATAAGAATAGAACCATGCAATGTCAGCAAAATGGCCCGGTCTTAATTGATGGCTATTTATACGGCGTAAACGGACATAATGGCAAGCCCGGTGAATTGGTGTGTATGGATCCTAAAGATGGCAGTAAAAAATGGGGACAAATGGGTTTTGGCCAAGGCAGTGTCATTGCGGTGGGCACTAAGTTATTGGTCTTGAGCGATAAGGGTTTGTTGGTAATGGCCGAGGCTCAGCCTGAGTCTTATAAGGAGCTCGGACGTCAGCAGATCTTAAATGGCAAAACATGGACTCAACCAGCGATAGCAAATGGTCATCTATTTGCGCGTGATGCCCAAGGAAATGCAATCTGCCTTGATTTGCGCTAAATCATTGCTGTTTAGTTGCATACTAATCGTCGCCAGCGGCGTTTATCAGGTGACTTATGCGCAAGATTGGCTGATCCACCGTGGGAATCCCGCCTTAACAGGTTACCTCGAGCAGCAGGTTAGTTTACCGAGCCAGTTAAAGTGGTCATTCAAGGTGGCGAAGGGGCAAATTTCTTCACCTGTGGCCAAAGATGGCTGTGTGTATGTCTCTTCGGTTAAGGGCGATGTCTATAAAATAAAGGCTGAAAATGCTGAGGTCCTGTGGCATAAGCAATTTGAGCGCGGGTCTTTTGCAGCAGCAGCAACCTTGGTAGATGATTTGCTTGTGCTGGCCTCTGAGCGTGGTCGGCTCTTAGCCTTGCGTCAGTCAGATGGCAGCAAGCTGTGGGAATTTAAATCGACAGGGAAGTTTATTGGTTCAGCAAATAGCTACCGACGTAAAGATGGGCAGTTATGTATTTTAGCTGTTTCTTGGGATAATCATCTTTATGCGCTGCGTGCCGATACTGGCGAGCAGCTCTGGTCTTATGCAACAGAAAATAAATTAAACGCAACGCCTGCGGTTGTCGATGCCAATATCATATTTGGTGGTTGTGATGGCTTTGTGCGCGTTTTAGACGCTGAATCGGGCACTGAGCTGGCTGCGGTTGATGCTGGTTCGTACATAGCTGCATCCCTAGCGGTAGAATGGCCAAAAGTTTTTGTTGGTCATCACGAGGGGAAGCTTTTATGCATCGAGCCCTTTAATGAAAAAATTGTGTGGAGCTACCATAAGCGCGAAGAGCCATTTGTGTCTTCGCCTGCATTAACACCTAATTCTGTCATTCTTGGCTCTGACGATCAGCGAGTTCATGCTGTCGATCGTGATGGCAGCTTTTTGTGGGAGTTTGCCAGCAACGGTAAGGTTATGAGTTCGCCGTTGGTGCTCAGTGATAAGGTGTTTATTGGTTCGGATGATGGTTTTTTCTATGGCTTGGATAGGAAGACAGGTGCCGCACGTTGGTCCTATGAAATCGGTGCAGAAATTGATAGCGATCCTGCTTACATTGATGGATTAATTATGGTGAGTGCTCGCGATGGCACTGTGTATGCGTTTTCAGTGGAGCCGCAATAAATATGCGCGTGTTATATTTAACGGCAGGGACGGGTGGTTTCTTTTGCGGGGCATGTATACGCGATAATACCTTGGTCCATGCATTACGTTCATTGGGCCATGAAGTGCATTTAATGCCACTGTATTTACCAATGACCTTAGATGAAGAAGATGCGAGTGATTGCCCTTTATTCTTGGGCGGCGTCAATATTTGGCTGCAGGATAAAGTTAAATTGTTTCGTCATACGCCGCGTTTTGTAGATAAATTATTTGATAGTAATTTGTTCTTAAAAATGGCTGGTCAGCGTTCCGGTATGACCGATGCAAAGGTGCTTGGTCACATGACTGTCAATGCTTTGCGCGGGCTTGAAGGAACACAGGTAAAAGAAATTGAGCGCATGCAGGATTGGCTGCGTGAGCACTTAGAAATAGATCTTATTTGTGTGTCTAATTTATTGCTGCTTGGTTTGGCTCCGGCACTGCGAGCAGTCTTCGATGTGCCTATTTTGGCGACCATGCAAAGTGAAGAGAGTTTTTTAGATGCATTGCCAGCGCCCTACAAGGACGAGGCGTGGTCAATGTTGCGTGAGCATTGTCAAAGTGTTGCGGGTTTTATTGGAATAAGTCATTTTCATGCACGTTTGATGGAGCAGCGCCTCGGCCTCAATCGCGAGCTCGTGCATGTAGTGTATAACGGTATTGATTTAACAGGGTTTGTACCTGCACCTGGCGTCAGCGGTGTTAAGGATCCGTTAGAAATTGGTTATATGTCACGCATGCACCCGTCTAAGGGTTTGCATACATTGGTGGACGCTTTTATTGTGATGAGCGATAATCTACCGAAAACACGTTTACGTGTTATTGGTTCGGTTACTAAATCGGATCACGCCTATGTTGCCGAACAAAAACAGAAAATTAGCGATGCACAATTGGATGATCGCGTAACGTGGATGGAAAACGTAACGCACGAAGAAAAAATAAAAGCATTGCAACGGGTGTCGGTGGTCTGTGTTCCGACGACTTATCCTGAGGGTTTTGGTCTCTATATTCTCGAGGCTCTGGCCTGTGAGGTGCCGCTCATATTGCCAGCTCGTGGTAGTTTTGTCGAGCTCATGGACGATACCGGTGGTGGCATGGTTTATG
>CBDUFM010000128.1:0-7071 GCA_965366325.1 uncultured bacterium | reverse complement strand
CAGGTATGTGGGCACTTGAAGTCATAGGTGTTTACTCAGCCGATAAAATGCCGGAATTAGATGCGCATGCAAGATTAAAAGACAACCTATGACGCAAAACACACTAACCATTGGTTTTTGGATGCATTATAAATAAAATCAGACTATCGTGATATTTGTAAAATAATCCGTGTTTATCTTGCGATACGCCGCGTAAGCCGCATTATCCGCGCAAGAATTAGCCTATGACTGCTCTCACTCGCAACCAACAGCTTCGTGGACAACGCCAACTCCTATTCGCCGCCCTTCTGAACCCCCTCGGCGCGGGCATAGTTATGGGGCCAGTAATTAGCCTCCTAGCACTACATTATGGCGCCAGCGACTTTCATATGGGGCTTATTTATGCGAGTCTCTACCTGTGCAGCTTATCGGCGCTCTTACCACCGCTCTTTCTCAATAAATATGATTATTCAAAAATACTCGGCTTTGCGTGGTTGCTGCGCGCATTAATTGGTGGTGGCTTTCTCTATCTCCCCTTTATCGAAAGCGTCCCCTCAAAAATAATTACGCTTATCGTATTGCTTTATTGCTTTAGCCTAACCAGAGCAATTGGGGCAAGCACCGCGCCACCTGTCTTAAAAGCATTAAATCGACAGAATGAATTAACGAGCTACACGGCCTCTATTTGGGGACGTTGGCATCTGGGCATTCTCGGTACCACTATCCTTTCGTATATTGTACTGCAAAACAAAGACGCCTTTCCCAGCGAAGAGATTGCCTACATCAGCCTCCTCGCTTTTGCCTTTGTCTTTAATCTATTAACCGCCTTTCTTTACCTACGTCTGCCCAACACCGGCTCTCATGACAGCGGTGGTGTCGTCGCATTAGCGCGTGCCATTCGCTACATTTCTCGTCGTCGTGAAAACATGGATGTCATTATCGTAGGCTTTCTGCAGGTTGCCCTTGCCATCTCAGCAGCCTATCAGCTATCCCACATCCAAGGCCCGCTCGCATTTAGTCCTGGCCATGTTTTTGCCCTCACGCTCGCTGGGGTTATTGGCGCTTATCTCACTGCCAAATTAGTATCTTTACTCGGCGACCGCGTTTCCTTTCGCTCACTGCTTTTTCTGACTCACCTCCTGCTAGCTATTTGCGGTGCATCATGGATCTGCATTAATCAATTCAGCGCCGATACGCAGTCAAGCTTGGCAGCTGTGTTGTATATTATTTCTACCACCATGCTGGCTCTCTCTGCAACCGTATGGGCAGCGATGTCAACTTCGCGCCTACCAAAAGAATTACGTTTAGAAGTCAGCACACTCTATTTATTAAATACGACCATTGCCGCTGCTGCGAGCCTAGGACTGATCGCCCTCCTACGCTGGCTGCTTGCTGGGCAACTCGACAACCCGTATATATTCGCCTACATTCCGTGGACTATTTTAAGTGTCTGCATTTGCGTTTGGGCCATCCTACGCAAAGACGATGGTGATCCAGATATTCTCAATGAATTACAGCAATTAAAACCCAGCAATATTCAATCCATTTATATTATGCAGCGTGTTGGCAAGAGCGATGTCAGACACTCACGTCATCGTGTACGACAAATTGAAAACGCTCTAATGACCGACACACCCGCAAGCAGAGAAAGCCTACTTAATTTTCTCTCATCCAGTCATGTGAGCGAACGCCTTGCTGCCTATTACAGCCTCATGGAGCGCAGCTACAGCAAGGCGTACCCACTGGTTATAAAAGAAGTCCTCGATCCCTATTCCCCTATTCGCGGCGAGGCGATAACTGCATTAGGTCTCTCAAACGATGCACAGCATATTCCCATACTTGAGGGACTGCTCACAGATTCCAATCCACGCCTCGTAAGCACGGTCATTAAATCATTGTTGCGCTTAAATGCACCGATGGATGCTGAACTTATCTATACACATTATTTTAATAACAACGATTACCGACAACGGCTTGAAATCAGCATCGGCCTATCAGAAAACAAACGCCTCGACTGCCTCAGACATATCCTCACCGAAGAAGGCAAGGCCCAAGCAGATACGCGCTGGCTCATCAGCATTGCCCTGCAATGGACTGACGCGATTGATAAACAATTGCGCTTTGGCAGCATTTTGCAATTAGAGGAAGACAACGAAGGCATCGAAGATGTACTCCGCGAATGCGCCTCTGCCTTTGATGCCATCTGGCAGCAACGCCTTGATGACTGGCTCGCTCACCACGACTGTCGAACATGGATCAATCAGCATCCTGACATCGAACGCTGGCCAGTACGCAATAATATTGATTTAATTATACAAATCCTCATGGCCGTATGGACAGATGCCTACCTCGCAAAAGGTAGCCAGACTGAAACAAACAACGCATAAAAAGAGGAGGCCATTAGCCTCCTCTTTGTATTTATACCCTGAGTATGTCCTACTGGGCAATTAATTCTAATTTTGTAAAACGATCACCCAGCAACCATTCACTCACATAAATATCACCATTGCTATCGCAAGCCATACCATGGGGAGAATTAAATTCGCCGATTGGGATATCTGCCAAGGGCTTAATCGCCTTATCATGTTCATCTTTACGATTCGGCCAACCGTTTTTCGCCACGTGATGGGTACCATCACCGATATAACCAACAATGTTATCATCTTTATCCAAAACCACTAAGCGTGCTTTCAGCTCACCGATTACCATATAATCGCCAAAGTGACCAAACACAGACGGCGTCACCAAGCCTTCGTCGATGCCGCGCCTATAATTACCATCCAACGAATAAATTTGTACACGATCATTGCCGCGATCAGCAACATAGAGCTCAGGCTCTGATTTACGTGTATCGACATAGACCCAATGTGGACAGTTAAAACGACCGAGGCCGTCTTCACCATCAATGGTAAATAAGACGTTATAGTCGGCATCCAAACAAGTAATTAAGCTAGAGCCGTAGCCATCCGTTATAAAGAGCTTACCGCTTGCCGCATCCCAAGCGACAGTCGTTGGATGAAATTTCTGATCTTCAGTATAACCGAGATCTTCTTTAACAATTTCCTTGAGCACCTGACCGTCAAAGTCCATTTTAATAACTTTGGAACCAGCATCAGCAATCCAAATCACCTCTTGTCCGTTTTCTTCGGCCAAGCAGATACCGTGGGTTTCATTAACCGGTGCAGGGATCTCTTTTAAGACATTGCCCTGCTTATCGAGGACTAGAATTTTTACCTCGGTCGCATGACCAGTGACGATGTTGCCATCTTTTGAGATAACGAGGCCATGATGAGCATGACCATCTTGCGCTGGCAGCTTTGCCCAGTCTGCGTTCCATTTATAGGTGAACGAATCAACCTTGAGTTCCATACTTGTCTCCGTTGTACGGCCATGATAGTGACTAAGATACTAAAACCTGAATATAGAGAATAAATTTCTCCCTGCAATTCCACTTTTCGAGATCAACAAAAGTAGAAGAGAGTCTAGCCCACCATGGACGGACGTGACATTCGGCAACAACCCCTAACTAGTCTCCCAGAACTAGAAATTATCGGCAACACCGAAATACAGAAACCCTTGCCACAGCTTGACATACCGTTTGCCACTGGCTGCGCCAATATCTACTTTGGCTACAAGGGCTCCAAGCAAATGGAGGCTCAGGGCGCCTATTATCACCTGAATGGCGGAGAATATTTCGTTACACCACCTGGGGTTACGCATAGCACTGGGCCGATGCCGATAAGTAAGTGCGCTCATTACTGGCTGCGCTTGCGGCTTGATCTCGACAGCCCCTTTCTCGGTGATGCGAGCTACGATGAAATGCGCGAACGCCTGCGCTCACTGCCCATTGTGCACGGCAAATACAGCGATGTTTGCTTCCATGCTCTGCGCAGCATTTATGACCTCGCCACACAAGCAGCAAGCCCGCGACGTAACCTCGAATTACGCCTGCAACTGAGCCTCTTTGTATTGAAATTAATTGAGCAGATTGATGTCCAAGAAGAGCAGCCTGATGCGCCAGCACTCAGCAACGTGCTCGACTACCTCGAACGCCATCTCGGTGAAAACCTCTCAGTCCAAGACATGGCCAATGTTGCTGGGGTATCCCCATCAACGCTCCAGGCATTATTTATAAAACATAAAGGCATGGCACCCGCCGAATTTTTCACGCGACAAAAAATGGATGCTGCCAAAAAGTTATTAATTAGCGGCAGCGACAGCGTACGTTCAATCAGCGAACAGCTTGGTTATACCAATGAGCGTTATTTTTCAACGGTATTTCGACGCTATCACCTCGAGCCACCAGGACGCTTTCGCAGCAAATTTAAACAATAATTACAGCGATTTTAAAAATGCGGCAATAGCTGATTCAAGCGGATCGATTAAATGTTTTAAACCGCTGTGCATGCGCCCATCTGGACCGTCCAACGGGAATGACGATCCCGCCGGCCAGATACCGTGGGCCTTATCAGCGCCGACATAGGTAAATAACTGCGCCTCCAAGCCGCATGCCTGATAGGCGGCAAGCAATGCATGCGCCTGCTCAATTTCCACCAATTCATCGTTAGTCGAATGCGTACACAATAATGGTGGCGACTGCTGTTGCACATGCGTCACCGGACTGGCCGCAGCCTTCATTGCCTCAGTCACCTCGTCGACACCAAAATAATTTAGCTCCTTGAAACGCCCTTTGCTAAGCTGAATGCGTAAATCGGTCGGGCCAGCAATAGAAACAATACCCTTTACTGGCAATGCCTGAGTGTTTAAGCCAGTCATGAGCGCTAAATGACCACCCGCAGATCCACCACAGACAACAATCTCACCACGATTCAAATCCCGAAACAAGTGATGATCCGTTTCTGCCAAAAAAGAAACAGCAGCCAAACAATCCTCATAGCAGGCCGGATAGGCCTGATGTCGCAAGAGTCGATAATTTATCGCAAAGGCCGCATAACCCTGCAGTGCAAAAAACTCCGCAACGCCTGCAAAACTATTTTTATCCATCGCATTCCAACCACCACCATGAATAATTAAGGCCAGCGGGGCTGCCGCTGACTGCTGAGGCAGGTAAAGGTCACCATAGTGCCGTTCATGTGGCTGCTCTGCTCCGTAACAAATGTCATACGTAACGCGAACACCTCGATCTGTACATGCTGTTTCCATAATGGCATTATGCTGTTTCTTTTACAAAAACAGGGGCAAAAAATCTGTCGTACCCTATCAATGAACGACAGCGACCTAACAGCTGTTGTCTAAAAGCGCCAAATACAACCCCTAAGCCACTTAATAGCAAAGCCTTAGCGTATTTCTAGGATCGTGTCATTATTGACGAAAATTATCATATTCGAGACTTGTTGTGTGCAGGTTTACGACATGACTATGAACAGTTCAAGCAGTACGCACGACGCTTAAAGTTAAGCATCTGCCTACTCTTTTTTTGCAGAGCAATTCAGCCCTGCCACACTCCTAAAGGACATACACGATGAATGTTGAACAACATATCAAAGTCGCTCAATGGCACTTAGAACAAGCCCGTTTGCACGCTACGAGCGAGCATAGCTGCGGCTGCCCAGCAAACCCACATGACCAAAAAGCGATCGACGCAATCGACGCAATGTTGGCTGGCTCTAAAGGCATCGACGAAGAAAAAGGTTGCAGCGTTTAATCTGTTTATCCCATTAACTGGAATACATACCTAATTTAAAAGCCCCGCATCCTTGGACACGGGGCTTTTTTATAAGACAAGCTAATTATTAACGGCCAAGATCGCATCTGGCGTAGTTACGCTACTTTCATTACTAAAAGCAGACGTACCGCCATCATTAACTGCGCGCACGCGATAAATATAGGTTCGCTTAGCCTGCGTGGCCTCATCGGTAAAACTGGTCCTATTCGCCCCCAATTGCGCTATCAATACAAAGCCGCCTTGCGAGCCGTTAAACACCGTTGCGCGCTCTAAATCAAATCCAGTTTCACTGATGCTCTTATCGCTCCAATGCACATAGATACGGTTAACAGTTAATACGGATACGACCAATGCACTCGGCGCACTGGGTGCACTAACATTATTCTGTGGCTCGATATAACCCGGCGACCCGGGTATCTTATTACCATAAACACCACAGCTCGACAAGGCGATAGCGCATGACAGATAGATAAATAGACGTGACAGCTTCATGGGATCTCCGGATGTAATCACTGCGTTAGTAAAGTAATTATCTTGAAACCAACATCCCATACCTATGCTTATTAATAAATGAGTTTAAACACGCGTGTAAAACACCAATAACATTTAACGTGCAAGTGCATACACAAAATAAGTTTACAATATCTCAGATTACACACTTTGTTCAACATTAATTACCAGCGTATTATACAATTTTATTTTAGCGATAATACCGCGTGTCCTATCACATAAATCGCACATATTTAAACAGACACATATCATTATAAAATTACACATGTAATTATTCAAATTATTTATATAAGTATAATCGTAATTACATTTTTTAATATTCATTACGTCATTTCCTATCTAGATCGCGCGTGGACATGCCCAATACAACGATTGCAGCGCTTGCACACATGATCCGAACGAAGCTAATTTTATGGCACCCGCGTCCATGTTTAGCCCTACACGACACATGTCGCTCAAGCCGAACAAACACTGCGCCGCACGACTAACACAGGACCACACTCGGCCGCTGAACAGCGCCTGCACCGTGCCCACGCCGTAGCCCAGTGAGGCGTAAAACCTGTCACGCACACCTGCTAACCCAGCATCTATTCTCGCAGCTAGTCATGCATAACTATTCAGAATCTAGACAAGCGAACTGTTTTCCCTCAGCCGTGTCTACGTACCGAGCTGCTGCGCACAGTTTTCGGTCACAACGTCAGCTTTCGAGTCCTGTATGTAGATAGAATACCTACAATAATCCACACAAGCCGCATCCCACTTGGAGCACAGCATGCACCCAGCGTCCGTTTCCCTGATTAGCTGCCTACTCTTCTGCCTGAGCATAAGCTGCTTCAGCGCTGAAGAAAAACCCTTATTTAAAGACTTCATTGGTATTAATGGTCACTTTAAGTTTG
>CBDUFM010000127.1:0-7089 GCA_965366325.1 uncultured bacterium | reverse complement strand
GGTTGTGTCTGGCCTGCATGTTGGCATTGTTTTTATGCTGTGCGCTTGGTTTTTGCGAGTGACGGCGATGCCTTGGTATCCGGCCCAGATTATTTTAGTTGCTGTGCTGCTTTTGTATATGTGGTTAACCACTTATGCGGTGCCAACGCAGCGCGCGGTTTTAATGGCTAGCATCATTATTATGGGCAATGTGCTGGGTCGTGATTTGCATCGTTATGCGGCCTTAAGCTTAACCGTGTTATTGTTATTATTGTACGATCCGTTAATGGCGCACAGCTTAAGTTTTCAATTAACTGTTGCGGCGGTGATGGGTATTCTCAGTTTGGGATTATCGTTGCGTAATTTACGTCTGCAGTATCTGCCATTAATGCCGTGGCCATTGGATCGACCCGTGTGGCGCTTTTTCTTATGGATGGCACGTGCCGCTGCAGATGCCTGTGTTATCGGTATTGCAGCTTCCTTGGCCGTGACCCCGTTTATCGCTTGGCATATTGCTGTGATAAACCCATGGTCGCCACTCGCTACTGTGTTAGTGACGCCCTTGCTGACGGCAGTCATCGCCTGCGGGGCTGTCTATGTAGCATGTGCGACGCTGTGGCCGTCGGGACCTTGGCAGGGTCTTATGACTTTGACGGATTGGAGTTTAGATCTGCTCTATCGTCTGACCTATGAATTGAGCCAGTGGCCAGGCGCAGTTACGAGCGTTTCTCCGCCGAGTGTGCTGTCGCTGTGTCTATGGCCAATTTTATTTATTCCATTTGTAAGCTTGCGCCAATTATTTATTCGGATTGCAGTGCTGATTTTTATTATTTGTGTATGGTGAACTTTCACAATTTGTGCTGGCATGGCTGTGTTGCATCTATCAGTTAGTGAGCTTTAATGGCTCCTAGATGAAGCCGCGTCCATTTGTATCTGATGATTTGCCCTATTTGTTGGAGATGTATAGAGTCTTGCGCGTTGATGAGGGCCAGCCTGATGAGCGATCCGATGCCGCTATCTGTAAGCAGCTGTTAGGTTTGATGCAACAGGATGGCTATCAATGTGCACTGTCTGAGGATGCGAACGGCCAGTTACTGGGCTATGTTTTGTACCGAGAGTCCGAGGCCGCTGTCTTTCTGAAACATCTTTTTATTCAGCGCACATTGCGCCGACAAGGCCATGCGCGCAGATTGTTGCAGTTTTATATAGACGGCCCGTGGGCAGGAAAATCAATTAGCTTGGAAGTGCTGGCTGTGAATAAGGCTGCGATTGCGTTTTACCAATCAATGAGCTTTTTGCTACATAGCCATTTATATACACGTTGGCCTTTGTAGAGAGCTTGCTAGACAGTTGGCAGAAGCATGTGACGGCGCAAATGGATTTGGTTGTCACCTGTAAGTAGACAAGGTCTTGTTGCATTCATTGATGTTTTTCTGCGCGTGCCTTATCTCTGCGATATAGAACTAGCAATAGCGTGAGTTATGCACTCTGATTTGAATAATGAGCGAGCTATATCAGGGGACGCGAACTAGTTTGCAATCTATGGAGCCTGCGCAGGGGCCAATGCCACCTTGATAAACAATCAGGTAAACCTTGCCGTACCCTTCAATGGTCTCGGTTAATTTTTTTAGTGGGCCATCGCCAACTTTAACTTTAATTTCACCAAAAGAAGATTTAGTTGGGTCTCCGGTGGTATACCAGCCACTGCCTTTGTAGCCGCCATCGTGGCCTTTGACGGTCATGCGCTGGCTCACGTTTGGCAAGACTCGTATTCTTTGACCTGGCAAGAGAAACACGCCCGTGACATTTTCGGCTTTATTTGCTTGGACTGGAAAGACGAAGCCGCGAATAGATGCCCAATCAGCATCTTTAGGAATGGCATGGGTTTTTATTTTTGCTGGTGGATAGCTTTCGAGCCCTTCGACGGCGAGACCGCGGCCTGCAATGAGTAGGCGTTTTTCAACTTGGTCACGACTGATGCCTTTGAGGTCGCCGAGTGCCTTGCCGTACCAGTGTGCACTGCGTTTGACTATATATTCGCGATATTTTTTCAATTTACTTTCGCTGCTAAGGTCAAACCAGGCATCGCCGAGCTGTTTCTGTTCATTGGCTTTGCTCGGGTTTTGTGCTTCCATGCTGGCGATACGTTTGAGGTCATCGTTGTCACATTTTTGCAGCAGGACTAAACCGTCTTTCCAGTTATTGCCGACTAAGCAATAGGAGATTCCAGCCGTGGTGTTGGCCTTTTCATCGTCAGGGTTTTCTAGGAGGGTGAGCGCAGCCTTGCCAGAATCACTGCGGCCACTCGTAAGGATGTCGTCGCGTAGCTCATCAATATCAGCGATTGCAAATTTGTTTTCTAGAAAGTCGAGGCAGTCCATAACCAGCGAAAGGTTTTCTACTTTTTTGCTGCAGGCTAACTCAGCGGCAAGCACAGTGGTGACGTAAGCGTATTCTGGTAAATCGATGCTTTCTTTCGCGATTTTGAATAATTCTTTGCAGAATATATGCGGCTGTGCACCTTTAAACCCAGCAACGTATTTCCCTTCAATATCACGAGATATTTTTTTGAACGCAGATTTGTCTGGAACGGGGAAGCCTGTGTCGGCGCCAAATAGATCTTTTACACGTTTTGGCTTCGAGAATGGTGAGACTGGCCCTTTGGGTTTGTGTGTTTTAACCCATTCTTGGAGGGCTTCAGAGCTGCTACGGTTTGCTTTAATTGCGACTGCGGCGTTGGTCTCGATGGCCCGTTCAGAAATTTCAAGATAGCGCATGTGTATTTTGAGGTATGCGTCGCTGTTGTTGCTGGCGAAATCGTCAGCAAATTGAAAGGCACGTTCGGCCTCTTCACTAGTCATGGCTGTGTTGCACATATCTTTGAGCGCAGCCAATAATGTGCGAGACTCCTTTTGTTCGCTGTTGCTCAGCTTAGAGCAATATTGTTCGATGTTCGTGTCGTTAATCTTTTTAGAGCAGTAAAATACATAAGAACGTACAGCGTGTAGTTGTTCCTCTTTTTCGAGAGCCACGTAAGTGGGTAAGGATTTGAGTAAAAGAACCGCAGCTTTAACACAGTTTGTTGTGTCGTTGTCAGTCTGTTCGATGGCCGTGAAGGCTTCATCAACGAGGCTGTCGGCGTCATCTATGTTTGCCGCAGAAAGATGACAGATGCAGAGCATGAAGAGGAGGCTGAAAGTATATTTTAGTAACACGGGCTACCCTTTGAAACAATAGGAGAACGATAATATATTGGATGATCTGCTGGAAAAACGAGGCGCATGCTCAATAAATGAGTCCGTTGTCAGGTTCTAAGTGAAATGAATGTAGCTAAGGAAACAGGCAGCCACTATAGCTGCCCGTTCATTATCTGATTATTGAATGCGTGCAAGTTTGCAGCGAATGCTGCCAGAGCCACTGCTAGAGAAGAAGCCACCACGATAGCAAAAGATGTAAACTTTGCCTTCGCCGATAATAGGTTTATCAGGTGAGGTAATTGGGCCATCGCCAACTTGAACTTGCAGTGACCCATATTTTTGTGCGCCATTCGAACCGCTGCTAGACATAAAATAGTTATTGAGTCCTTGGTAGCTTGCGTTGCCACCTGCGCCAACAGTCCAAGTGTCGAAGGTGTTTGGGAAGACGCGGATGGCCTGGCCCTTCATAAGGGTGACGCCACTAAATTGTTTGCCTTTACCGGCATCAATTTCAACAATTGGTGCGGCGAGTTTGGACCACGTAGATTTATTTAAAATGCTTGATTTGCCCTTTGCGGCTGGAACGCCCTCGAGGCCTTGCACTGGCAGCTTGCTAGCGGCAGCTAAGAGTCGTGTTTCGATTTGATCCTTGCTAATTCCAGCGACTTTGGCCTTGGCTTTTGTGTACCATTTGCAGGCATGGCCCAGGATTTCTGCAGCGTAATCTTTATAGTCCCTGTTTTCGGAGAGTTCAAACCACGCGTCAGCTAATTGTTTTTGCTCATTGCCCTTCATTGGTTTGGCCTGTTCCATGGCGATGATGCGACCTAATTCTGGATCCTTGCTATTGAGTAGTAACTGGAGGCCTTCTTTCCAATTATTGCCGATGAAACAGTAAGAGAGTCCAACTTCCTTGTTGGCTTCAGGGTCTTCTTGGTTTTCAAACAAAGTAAGCACCGCTTTGCTAAGACCAGTGCGTTGGCTAGTGATGAGGTCCTTGCGGATGCCATCAAGATCGGCGCTGCCAAAATGTTTTTCAAGAAAAGTAAAACAGGTCATCATTAGTGAGACATCATTGACCTCTTTTGACATGGCTAGATCTGCTGCCTGCATGGCGCAGACGTAGGCGTATTCTGGTTGGTCTAAGCTTTCACGTGCTAACTTTAATAAATCTTTGGGGAGGCGATTGCTGGTCGTTTTTTTAAGTGACGAGTTGAATTGTTTTTGTAAGCGGCTGAGAACGGCTTTTTCAGTTTTGCGGTCTGGTATTGGGAAGCCGGCATCGCCACCAAAGAGGCTTTTTTTACGCTGCGGCTTGGTAAATGGTGAGGCGGTCTTTTTAACTGTTTTAATCGAAGCGACCCATTGCTGTAGGGCTTCCGAACTTTTACGACTGGCTTGAATGGCGAGGTTCGGGTTGCTGTCGATCGCGCGTTCGGAAATCTCCAAAAAGCGCATGTGAATTTTTAAGTGCTCCGTTGGTTGGCTGGCGGCAAAGGACTCAGCTTCTCTGAATGAGAGCGTTGAATCCTCTTCGGTCATGGCGCTAGCAACTTCACTTTCTAGGAGTTTAAAGGTTCTGCGCACGCCCTCGGCTTGGTCGCGGTCTAGCTTGGCCACGTATTCATCCAACTCGTTAACGTTCATCTTTTTCTTGCAGTAAAAGATGTACGAATTGACTTCGCGAACTTTATCCCATTTCTCATGTTCTTTGTAAATGGCATTGGCGTGGTGCAGGTGGACGGCAGCTTCGACGCTTTTGGCTGACTCTTCGTTCATGGCCTGCATCGCTTCCATTGCTTGATCATAGAGGGCGTCTGCCTCTTCCATTGTGGCGCTGTGTAGCATGCAGATGCAAAGAGAGAGTGTGATGCAGAGTGTAAGACGATGTAACATTGTCTCTATCCTAAGTGTGGTAGGGCTTACGTGGCTCTTACCCTATTGGTATAATGCGGATTACTAGTACTGATTGCACGAGAAAGCTTCAAAACACGCTGGTTTTTATGCGTGATCAGCATTATAGAACGGCAGTCATGCATCTGTGCTATTAATGGGGCCATTTGGGCGCATACATGTATCGGGCTGTGATGATTGGTGTTACAATTGAAACAGTTTCAAAAGTATGGGTTCCTCAAGTGGTGCTGGTGAAAATGATTGCTAATCATGTGTGAATGAGGCGTTGAAAAAACTAGACAATTTATACCCTAATAGTCCATTATCGCCTGGGTGCCTAAGTAAGGATGTAGAATGAAGTTTTTAGTTAGTCTTTTGGCCACGCCGGTCTTGGCGTTGTTGCTCATAATCTGTGCGCAGTCGTCAGCACTTTATGCTGTTGATGCCACGACTGATGCCGCGAAAGCCGAGCTCAAAGAGGCGGACCGCCTTTTTGACCTAGCTAATAATGCGATGAATATGATTAATGATGATAGTGCACGTAGCGTCGACGCCGCTATCTACATGGATAAGGCCCGTGCCATCTATAAGAAGTATGAAAAATGGGAGCAGGTGCGCGAGGCGAATGCCTACATCTTTTACTGCAAGAAAAAGATGAACGTTAACGAATTGGACGAATATGTAGCACGCTTGGGTAAGGCTGAGGGTGCTGCCGTTATTGAGCGCTTCAAGGTTATTGAAACTGAAGTTGCCTCGATAATGACACCAGATGAATCAAAGGCGTCATTTTTGTCAGCTAAGAAATTTGCAGATAATAACCCAGAGGAATATTTAAAAATTCATATGCGCTTTTTGGAAATTGCCGAGCGTGCGGTGAGTTCGAGTCCGCAGGTGGCAATCGAAGCAAATCGCCTCAGTTCTGATGCTTTGCAGGAATGGGTTGCAGACAAAAGCGGTGCGACTGTTATTAGCGCCTCGCCGTTTACCAAACCAGAGCGTCGCGTGAGTTTGTTTGGAGACGACAGCGGTCTCAGTTTATCAAGTAGCTCTGATTTGAAAAAAATATCACGACTTATTCAAGATAAATATAAGGCCGACATTAAAGGCCCCTTCCGCCATCAGGGCGCACGTAATTTATTTAAACTAGCGAAGGAAAGTTTGGATCAACCGGATTATAGTTACTGTTATGCATTGGAAGCGGCAGATCTAGCTGGAGATAAACGTGTTAGTGACATTTCTATGATGATGCAGATCGCGAAATTCATTGCTAATAACTTCGCTGGTCAGGATCAAGCTGAATTACAGAAGCAGTTCTTAAAGGGTTGTCGCAGCAATGCGTCTAAAGCGGCACAGAAATTGTTTGATGATATTGATGATCCTGAAGCGAATGGGGTGGTCGGTTTGTCGTATTGCTTGTTGAGCAATAACTGGAAAGAAGGTTTGGCGATGCTCATGCGTAGTCAGAATCCTGAGCTGATTAAATTATGTAAAATGGAAGAGGCGGGCTCAAAGATTGCCAATGAGCAGCGCCAAACCGGTGATGCTTGGTATGCATTGGCGGAAAATCGCGATTATAAAGATTATAAAGGTGCGATTATCGCGCGAAGCGCACATTGGTATATTAAGGCCAAGCCGAAGCTCAAAGGCATTAGTAAGGAGCAGGTTGAAAAACGTATTATTGATGCTGGTCGTATTTTACCAGTGAAGGGTCTCGAAGGATATCCGAATATGTTTTCGAAGGCGCGCCCCGGTAGTATGCCCAATGCCAAGGCGTGGCTGGGTTTAGTCGGTGCAGTCTTTAAGGTTAATGCCAATCGTCGTAATGAATATACCGGTGTTGATCTCTTGCCAGGTCAGGCCATCCGTGTGGTGCCTAATGTGAAAGAGCGTTGGACTGTTGGCGGTTGGGGCGGTAATTATTTAGGTACTGGCTATCGATATAGTGGTGACGCATGGAACGAGGGCATGATTTTAGTGCGTGTCGGCAACGGCCCGTGGATAGACCCCAAAGAGGCGATCA
>CBDUFM010000126.1:0-7103 GCA_965366325.1 uncultured bacterium | reverse complement strand
CTGCGTATTGGCTCCAATCACGGCTCCCTTTCTGACCGCATCATGAATCGCTATGGCGACACAGCTGCTGGCATGGTTGAATCTGCCATGGAATTTATCCATATCGCCGAAGCAGTTGATTTTCAGGACATCATCATTTCGATGAAATCCTCTAACCCCAAAGTCATGATTCAGGCCTACCGTTATTTATGCAGTCGTCTCTATGACCATGGCAAAAACTATCCCCTACACTTAGGCGTTACTGAAGCGGGCGATGGCGAAGATGCCCGTGTTAAAAGCGCCTGCGGCATTGGCGCCTTGCTCGAAGACGGCATTGGCGATACGGTCCGCGTCAGCCTGACCGAAGACCCCTGTGCTGAGATACCTGTTGCTCGTGCGCTGTGCCAACGCTATACGGCCATGGGCAAGCACGCTGCACACAGTCTGCCACCACTCAACGAAGACATCGATCCATTTACCTATCAACGACGAAGCAGCACAGCCGTCAGCGTAGCGCCAACGGATTTACGCATCGGCGATACAGAAACGGTCGCAGTCTGCTGTGCAACAGACGATCAGCACGCTCTTATTCCTGCTGACTTGATTATTGATGACAGCGAAAAGCACAAAATCATTTTCCTAGACCTCGCTCACGAAGATCCGAGTGCTACATTAATGGAGCAACTCAAAGAGCTCAAACAACCATGCATCATTGGACTGCGTGACTGTGCTTCCCTCAGCCACCTGCAAGGCTACCGCCTCCTTCACGCCTGCATCCTCAAATCACATCAGCATGCACACAGCGCACGTCACCCCATCATTATTAGTCTGTTTAACGAAACTGACCTCCTCTACTTATCCAGTGTTTGTGGAGCATTATTAGCAGATGGCATCGGTGATGCGCTGTATTTCCCCGATGCCGATCAAGCCTGCAATTGGTCGTTTAAAATTCTTCAGGCAATGAAGGTGCGCATGACGCGCGCTGATTATGTCGCCTGTCCAAGCTGTGGACGCACCTTATTTGATCTCATGGATGTCACTGCCGATATTCGTGCAGTCACTGATCACCTCGATGATGTAACGATTGCCATCATGGGCTGTGTCGTCAATGGCCCCGGAGAAATGGCTGATGCTGACTTTGGCTATGTTGGTTCAGGCCCCGGAAAAATTACGCTCTACCGTGGCAAAGAAGCGGTTCAGAAAAATATTCCCGAAGATGGCGCCCGTGATCGCTTGATTCAGTTAATTAAGGATTGCGGGAAGTGGCATGATCGCCCGTAACATCATCATAACCCTCTGCTTTACGCATAGCACGCAACTCATCAACCACTTCATTATAATGCGTAATAACTTCTCGGCGTGATAGCATACCTAAAAAGGTCTCATTTTCATCAGCTGAGACCACCGGTATTTCTTCAATATTTAATTCAGTAAAGCGACGCATGGTAGTTGCTAAACTATCGTGTGGATGAATGACAATAATATGATCAGTGGCTATATCCTGTGCAACCGCAACTAATCCCAAAGCATCATCATACAAAAACGAACGCAAATCATTCATTGAAAAAATACCCGTTAGACTGTTATTATTATCCACAACAGGGTAGATATTCTGATGGGTATCCGTTACTAATTTCTTACAAGCATCTAAGCTACTATCTGGGTGCAAGGTATGCACTTTCTTTTCTGGATCAAAGACCTGTTCAACACGAATTCCTGCCAAAACGTCGCTAAAGAAATGACCACGGTGTGCAGAACTATGCAGCTGTGTTGGCACCTGCGTATGAATAAGCCCGCGGCGACCACTCAACATAAAACTCAAAGAGCAAACCCACATAGCCGGCAACAGCAATTGATAACCACCGGTCAATTCACTAACCATTAATAAGGCCGCTAAAGGCGTACGAAAATTAGCCGTTAAGGCGCTCGCCATACCCATCACGATACACGCACTCATTGGTGGCGTTAAAAAATCAATACCCGTCAACTTAAGCGCAAATCCACAAGCAGCACCCAAGCAACCGCCAATAACCATACTCGGTCCAAACAGACCGCCACTTCCACCTGATCCAACAGTAAATGACGAAGTAAATATTTTACCAATCGCTACACAGCACAGTATAATGACGATATCGAGTCCATGCCTAAAATCGAGATCAACGGTATCAAAGGCATCCTGAATAATACTATATCCAGAGCCCAACACAGCCAAAGGCATATGCTGCATCTCTAAATCCATAGCCAACGGTGACAGCACATAAAACAATCCAAGCGCCGTTAATCCCGTCATCAGTGCACCCACTACCGGTTTCAGTATTTCTGGTATAGATAGTTTTTTAAAATTCCTATCTGTACTGGCAAATACCAAACGCATAACCCACATCAATGCACAAACCGCCACCGCAATTGCGGCATAAGAAATTAATTGTGCAAAATCATGCACACTAAAATAGGCATCACCTTGAATTTGAAATAACGCTACTGTCAAACTACCTTGGCTGCCGGCGTATAAAAAAGATTCGATAATGCCATAACAACAAAACGCCGTAATCGCCGCAATAAAACCAGGAATAATGGAATCGGCTTCCAAATCCGATTCCGCGTAGAGTCCCAGCCAACGGTGCGCGAAATACCGCCGCTATGCCGCCCGCCATGCCCGCAACCAACAAAATGCGTTTATCACGTCGAGATAATTTTAATCGTTTACCAAACCAAGAGCCACAGCCGGCCCCCAACATGGCGATCGGACCTTCACGACCAGCGCTGCCCCCACTCATCAGGGTCAGCATGGTTGCACAAATACGCGCCAACCAATCACGGATTTTCATCTCGCCACGATGATTATGGAATGCCTCAACGGCTAATAAGGTGCCCTGCAACTTTTGCTGGCCACCGAAGCGCAAGCGAACCCATGAAGCCAGAAAGGCCCCAATCATTAACACCACCAAGAGCATCCAGGCGTTAAAATCTACAACACTTGGTTCCCTGCGCACACTGCCTGCTATGGGGTCCGCCGCTTCGTAACCAACCACATGCGCCATCGCAAAGTGCGAACCAAGTTGAACAAGGGCAACAAAAATAAAGCCTAAGACACCACTAACCAGTCCAATGACACTGCCAAGAAACAACCATTTAGCGCCGCCAAAAGAAAGTCCGGCCTTCCACAAACGCTGTGCATGATTAATAATTGACATCGCTAGCAGCCTAAAGGCGAATACACTGGGAACTAGCCTAAGATTTTACCAAACACGCAAGCAGGGCAAATGATATACGAGTCCCTACGTATCTTTTTGCGTCAGGTATTTAATCGCTACCACCACATTTCCACGCGTATTATAAACGACCTTATCCATTAAGTTTTGTACTAAATGGATGCCGTAGCCCCCCATGCGCTTACCGGAATCCTGACGCTGCTCAATGTGGGCCAAAGGATCGATACTCGGGTCTGGCACTTCTGCGGGGATAAAACCAGTCCCCTCATCTGCTATCTGCAGGATAACTTTTGAAGGCAAAATACGGCAGGCAAAACGCACTCGTTTCTGACGATCCCCGTCATTGCCCCATTCAATCGCGTTGCGCCCAAGTTCTTCAAGGGCCAGCTTAACTTCTTCAGCCTCTTCATCGGGGATATTGAACTGATCAAGTAAGCCCAAAAAGCGGCGGTAGCGGTACAAGACCGAAAAGTCACTTTGACCAGCCACTTCGAACCATCCTGATGGATCATAATCCACCTCGAGACCGAGATCGCCAATAGCTTGATGCTGCAAGGCGTTGGTCGTGGACGAAAGTAACTCATCAGCATCAACCGGCTTAACCAAGTAATCACAGGCGCCATTTTTGAGACAGCGGACCACCAGATCATCCTGATCATAGGCGGTTAACATAATCACAGCGCAAGGATAGGCACGCGCTTGAATCTCAGCCAATAAGGTCTCGCCATCCATATGTGGCATACGAATATCGCTAATCACTAACTGGAACTGTTCTTCTGTCTCAATCTTCTTGAGCGCAGCAAGGCCATC
This sequence comes from uncultured bacterium, assembly GCA_965366325.1. Lineage (GTDB taxonomy): Bacteria > Planctomycetota > UBA11346 > UBA11346 > UBA11346 > JANQLF01. Next base: position 3,102 of record CBDUFM010000126.1, on the reverse strand, counting down.
CTCAGCCTCACTCACATCCATATGCTCACCCAACTCTTCAAGCGTAAGACGAATATGATTGCGCATATTCGGCTCATCCTCTACGACTAAGACGCGACGTCTTTCCATGCCCATATTGAGACCCCTCAACGCTCAAGCACGGTAGATGCTCGATTACAGTATTATACCCCATAACTACGCTGCCGTCAAAAAACAATCGCCTAGCACTTGAAATGCTAGGCGATGTCTAATCTCTTATTCTGAAAATACTTAGAGCGTAGTACGCAATACTACACGCAGCCAAGGGACAGCGTATTACTTAAAGCTAATCAGACTCTGACGGTAATCTTCTGGAGCCTCGAAACCCATGAGATTAAGTGCCGTTGCAGCTACATTGGAAAGACCGGGCTCCACCGTGCCACTCAGGCTATAATCACCCTGGGAAACGGGATCATAAATAATACAAGGCACCTGATTCAGCGTATGGCTGGTCTTGGCCTTAGGCACGCCATCAACGATTTTTGCCTTGCCCGTCTTTTTATCAATTTCATACATCTCATCAGCATTACCATGATCAGCAGTAATAATGAGGATACCACCCATTTCCTTAATCGCTGGCAACAATCGTGCGAGACAAATGTCAACGGTTTCAACACTGATAATGGCAGACTGTAAATTACCGGTGTGTCCAACCATGTCGCCATTGGCAAAATTTAAACGCGCAAAACCGTTTGGCTTTTCGCGCAAGCGAGCAATCACCTTATCGGTAATTTCGGCCGCCTTCATCCAGGGGCGTTGTTCAAAGGGAATAAGATCAGATGGAATTTCATCATAAACTTCTATCGACTCATCAAAATAACCGCTTTTATTACCATTCCAAAAATAGGTAACGTGTCCATATTTTTGCGTTTCACTACACGCCAATTGGTCAATACCGTTGGCTGCTAAATATTCACCCAAGGTACGTTCGATAATTGGTGGAGCGACTAAATAACGCTCTGGAATATTTTCATCACCATCATATTGCATCATCCCAGCATACACGACATCTGGTTGACGCTTACGCTCGAATGGTACCTCACCTGTAAACGCTTGGCTGATTTCAATACTGCGGTCGCCGCGGAAATTAAAAAAGACGACTGAATCGCCATCGTGTATAGGCGCAAATGGCTCACCATCGCGTTCAATCACAAATGGTGGCAGATTTTGATCAATTAATGTTGGGTTTTCTGCGCGAATGCCCTTCACCGCATCTGACAGACTCGGGAAGCGACGCCCTTCACCTAAAACATGCGTCTGCCATCCACGCTCAACCATATCCCATTCGGCACCGTAGCGGTCCATAGTGATAACCATACGACCACCGCCCGAAGCCACACCGTAGCGAGGATCCAAGTCAGCCAGCCACGCTTCAAATGGCTCAGTGTAATCGAGCGCAGTTGTTTCGCCAACATCGCGCCCATCTATAAGCGCGTGTACAGCAACCTTCGCAACATTTTTCTTTTTCGCTTCGACGATCATTGCCTTTAAATGATCAATGTGGCTATGCACATTTCCGTCAGAAAATAAACCAATAAAATGCAGGCAACTTTGCTTATCAGTAACATTGGTAACTACTTCATTCCATGCTGTGTCCGCAAACATGGATCCCGTATTAATCGCTTGTTCAACTAGTTTTGCACCTTGGTCAAAAATACGACCAGCACCCAAGGCATTATGACCAACCTCTGAGTTACCCATATCTGCATCTGATGGCATGCCCACGGCCGTACCGTGCGCAGCAAGCGGTGTCCACAGACTGTTTTTATACAAATAATCCAAGCAAGGCGTACGTGCTAAACGAACCGCGTTACCCTCATAATCAGGGCCGAGACCGACGCCATCCATAACCACAACCACAACTGGCCCTGGACGCTGTCCGTAAAAACTGTTCTTCTCAAGACTTAGACTCATACGCTCTCCAATAGGCTGCGTACCCTAGCAAAGTCTCTGATCCTGACAACTGAGAAGGCCTGCCGCGCATAGCGGAAAGCCCAGTACCCAAAGAAGTTAAAACAGTTGCTTCATGTAATTGTACTCTTCCACAAAGGATGCGTCATCCTTATAAATCTCAGCCGCGCGCTGTGCCACAAACAAGGCATGCTTCGGCGATCCAGATAATGCAGCGCGCCAAGCGATCCAATAAATCTTAGGCTTGTAGTGGACTTCCGTAATCCAAACTTCAATGAGTTTCTGATAATTCGCCAATGTCACATGGCGAGACATATTGCCCATTAACGCGGCAACCCCATCGCGCAGCGCCTTGTCATTACGTTTTTCGACTTCCCGCAGCAAATCGCGCAAGCGTTTTTCATCTTGCTGAACCATCGACACTGCAATTTCTGATTGAATCACAGCAATCTGCAGACCACGACTATCTAGTTTATGTTTAGCAACGAGTGCCTTCGCCTCTTGTAGTCCCTTATCTAAACGCTTCAGCAGCTCAGAATCAAGCGGCTTATACCGATTGCTCACTGCCTGTAAAATGGCCTGCGTCCAAAAAGGTGCCGACGCCTTCATCCACGGTAACTGTTGCGTTACATCATCACCTGAAAAAATTGATTTATGATCAATCTTTTTAAATGCCGTTGGCATATCTGCCTTTTCGATAGCATCGATTAAATCGCCCATGTCTTTGTCGAGCAAGACGTACTTCGCCAGTACCGCATAGTTATTGAGCATTCCACTTGGCCCATCGGCATCAGCAAAGGCAATCCGGTGCACCCACTCTTTTGCTATATTTTTCCCCGCACTTTGCGCTGGGCGCTGATCCGCAGGAATGCTCTCTAGCGAGGACAGCGCGATGTTCACATATTGGCGCAAAGTACGACGTAGCATCATCAACTGCAAATCAGTATTCCATGCCGGGCTCTTATGTTTTCCCTGTTCGATTATTTGATTCAAAATCATACCGACGCGCAGTATGCTCATAGAAACGGTCGCATCTAAAATCTGCAATGCTTCTGCAGGCTGATTATGTGACGCGCAAATGCTGCCCAAACCCATACCGTAACTAATAATTCCATCACCTAATTTAGTCCGCAATTCCTTATCTGATAAAAGCTTCTTGGTTTCCGCCAAAAC
>CBDUFM010000125.1:0-7107 GCA_965366325.1 uncultured bacterium | reverse complement strand
AATGCTTTATAGCGAATTCTATTCGTGCCGAGGTGAAAATACTGCTTAGCTAATAGGCATTGCGATGAACTGCTATGAAGCGCATTACACATTTTTTGCATGTCCTATGCTAGGGGCGCCAAGCAGGGCCTTAGGTGCCGCTTGGACCAAGTCCGGCAATCGAGCAGCAGCAATCGAGCATCGGTAATTGTTGAATGCAACAAACATGCAAGGATTTGTCACAAGTAACACGAGTTATCGTTTTTCTCTCAGGAGCTTCACATGACGGCATCGTTGCGCATGACACATATTTTTATGACAGCTTGCTTAGTCTTGACGACTACGGGATTTAGTGCCGAAAAAGCGGTCTCGTTTACAGCAGAGCAAGTTGCTGCTGCGGTAGCCAAAGCGCCCGCCGCGCCAGTGCTCGAGCAATTAAGCAATGATTTTGGCCTTGAGCTCAAGTTGGTTGATTATATCGATTTCACCGACCCCAATGATTTTCATGACATGCGTGACCGGGGGACCTCGCTTATAGTAGATGGGCCTGCAGGAAAATACCGTGAGACGGCAGGGCATCGTCATGCGATGGTCTCAGTGCGTTGGCAGGCTGATGCAATAGATAAGCCACACGTTTTATTGTGGGAATATCCAGATGACAAAGACCGGCAGATTTGTTTTTTTACACATGAATCGGGTCTAACAGGTAAGGCAAATTTAGACTGGTCCTTAGAGACGGGGGTTAATTGTGGTTACCCATTACCGCTAAGTCATAAAATGCAGTACCATACGTTTTTCTTTTGGCCCTCTGATCCGCACCCAGTTGCTATGTATATGAATTGGGCTCGCGCAAAAATCCCAGCGGCGGCTAGTCGTTTGTGGATTTACCGGGTGCAGGGTGATGCTCTGCCACCGCTACAGGTAGAGGAACCAGATTCAGAAAACCCGCGCATATTTGGTGGTCTCCATAATTGGTCCTTAGTGCCAACACGCGGAATTTTTGGACTCAATCGTGCAACAGCGATGGATCACATTGCAGAATATCATGCCTTTCGTGGTGATAATATTATTTCATGGCCAGTGGTTTCCAATAATTCATGGGGTTTTCGTTGTAAGATTCCGGCTTGGGATGGCGGCGATAAATCTAAACAGGGAGGAGTATTGGTCGAGCTGGAAAATATTTTGGCGGCCTGTGAAAAACATAAGCTCAAGTTTCTCCCAGTATTTAATACGGGTTATAGGTTTACCATCAATGGTCAGGGTGATAAAGACGCCGACCCAGCACAGCGTAGGGCTGGCTTTGAAAAAGGATTTAAGCAGTTTATTGATACCTATGGACAATCAAAAGCGCTCTACGGGATTGCTTTTGAAACCCAAGATTTGTCGCCGAGTTATGGCGAATGTTCTTTGGATCAATACACTAAAAGCTTTGGCTCCTTGAAGAAATTCAGTGACTATATGAACAAGATAGCACCTGATCTAGAGCTCTACCACTTTCTCGGCGGCAAAAATATTCATAGTCAGTACTTTTATGATGGTGATGAGGTGTTTAAGCGTTGGGAATCGGGTCAACAAAGCTGGAGCGAACATCTAGCGAAAGAGATGGAAAACTATTGGGCGACATATAAACGTAGCCCAGCTGATTTAGCAGATAACGGCATCCATACGATTCTGACCTATCAATCAGATGATTATCATATTTTTGACACCTATTATCAAAACCCACGTGCCATGACGTATTGGGATCTTGAAACGAGTAAGGAGCGCGCTGATCTCTACGACACACGCAAGGCCATGGTGTGGAATACGTTTTATGAAGGCTGGATTGGTTTAACGCCTGAGAATTGGTGGTATCAAAAATTATGGGTGGCTCCTGACTTTAATCCATCAGGAGAAAATGCCCTTTCTGCGTGGACGCAGGCGATGCATCATCGCGATCGTGATTTATTGATGTTTGGTGCCTGGAATAACAAGGGTGCCGGACACGAAGCTAAGCTGCGAAAAATGGCCAAGGCCTTTCGTTCCTTGCCACCAGCTGAATTGCAACCTGTAGCCGTAAACGGTAACAGCCCAGTTTTAGTGCGTAGCACTGTTTATAAAAATAAAGTCTATGTAAATTGCATTAATCACAGCGCCTTTGAACAAGTGATTAGTGTTGGCAAGCAGACGCTGACGCTCAGTCCGTACAGCATGCAAACGCTCATTACTAGCGATGCAACGCTCACCGTCAGCGGTACGGTAAATCCAGCGTACACGGCTTGGCTGAAAAGTCGCTTGGATACTTATGAGAAAACGCTGCAGTCAGTTTCTGCCATGGATAAGGCAGCAACACCAGCGGCGTATCAACGGCATCTTAAACGAGCTCGTGATCTATTCGCGCAAGAACAATACCAAGCAGCAGACAATGCCTTGGGCTTTGGTGTGCAGCACGAATTAGCTTTACGCCAACGTATTCTCGAACCGCCAGCGATAACGGTCCCATCCGTAGCCAAGGCTGAGCAGCTAGGTATTGATTTAGATGCGTGGCCAAAACAAGCAGCAGATTGGCAGACAAATGGTAATCATATTGCGGCACATTTGTTTTTCCCAAATGCCTGGGATGGTGCCAAGGATTTAAGCGCTCGTGTACGTGCCTGTCACGATGCCGACAACTTGTATCTCGGTGTTCACATTAGTGATCAAAAGTTGACCGGAAAAGATACCTGTGCGTTGTATTTTTCAGCTGAGAATTATCGCAAATTTGCGCAGAATAAAGAAAAATTCGAAAGTAATATCAGTATTCCTATTCCACGCGCACAAGGCCCACAAGAATTTAAAGCGACTTTTGACAGCACTGGAACAGTGCAGCGTGCCAAGGATGGCTACGTGGCAGTGATTACCATTGCAAAAGCAAAGATGCCGTTAACGGATAACAGTATCGGATTTGTTTTAAGCGTTGCAGATGATGACGCGACCACGGGACTAAATAAAGCCGGTTGGGCACGTAAGCAGGCCCTCCTGTTTCCGCATCATCCGACCTTTGCTTATTATGCGGATGCACGTACCTGCGTGCGCATGCAATTGGCCGATTAATTATTGACGCAGACGAGCGACAATCGGGGCCGGAGCAAGTAGGGGATCGACAGCGGCATTTTCTGTCCCGGGTGTTGGTAGGTAATTGGCATAGGTCCCTGTTTTGCGGGCGCCGCCAGTTCCGTTCGGGATGCGCTGCATGCTTGTTGTATCTTTAGTTAAGGCCGCATTGTTATCAATTTGTGCTTCAGCTGGAGTTAATGCAGCAATTAAAATGGTATTATCAGCATCGCTAGTGTCATAAACGAGCGCATCGAGCATTTCTTCCGGAGCAGTGCCTGCCACTTCACCATTTGGAAAATCTGTAGAATCACCGACATAGAGGGCGACGGCATCAGCGCCATTTTGCAATGAGTTGTCTGCGAAAAAAACATCAACATTCGCCACTGCTGCATTGCCAACGACGAAGTAAGATCTCGCTGCTACCGAATGTCCATCTAAGTCGAAACTCATGTAAACAGCATTTGTGGCGCCATTATAAAAAACGAGCACCGTGCCACTTAAGTCAAGTGAACTTGCACCAGCATTATAGAGCTCAACAAACTCCAATGTATCCGTTCCTGACGTATCTGGGTCTACTTCATTAATAAGTAAATCGTTATGTGTTGCGGGCGCTGCAGGGGGTGTACTGTTCCCGCCGCCACCGCTACCACAAGCGACGCAGAAAAATAAAATCGTCAATCCAAGTAGCGTGCGTGTCATGTCTAATCCCTGCAATCAAGTGACCATGTGGCCGCGCAGCGTAATGCGCTGTCTTTATGAAACAAGATGCGGGGAAAGGACATGTGCATTGACTGTTATGGGCACAGTGAATAAATGATTAATACAATTATTTTACAGGATTTCATAGTTTTACCTAGCCACAGCATTAATTTGACTAGTCGTATTCAGCCCCATCCTTAGCGGCCCAACGCAGAAGGATCTGGTAATGCCTGAGTATAAGAGCAAGACTTCGACACACGGACGTAACATGGCTGGTGCACGTGCCTTATGGCGCGCGACCGGTGTCAAAGACGACGATTTCGGGAAACCGATCATCGCTATCGCTAACTCGTTTACCCAGTTCGTGCCGGGTCATGTGCATCTCAAGGATCTGGGCCAGATGGTTGCCCGTGAAATTGAAGCTGCTGGAGCGATTGCCAAAGAGTTTAATACGATTGCTGTTGACGATGGCATTGCCATGGGTCATAGCGGGATGTTGTATAGTTTGCCATCGCGCGATTTAATTGCTGACTCGGTTGAGTACATGGTCAATGCGCATTGTGCTGACGCCTTAATTTGTATTTCTAACTGCGATAAAATTACACCCGGCATGTTGCTGGCCTCTATGCGCTTAAATATTCCAACCGTCTTCGTTTCTGGTGGACCAATGGAAGCCGGTAAGGCGGTTATTGATGGCGAAGATAAACGCCTCGATTTAGTCGATGCGATGGTTGCCGGTGCGAATCCTGATATTAGTGATGAAGCCGTTGAAGAATATGAACGCAGCGCCTGCCCGACTTGTGGATCTTGTTCGGGAATGTTTACCGCTAACTCGATGAACTGTTTAACGGAGGCACTGGGATTAAGTTTGCCAGGTAATGGTTCGCTGCTGGCGACACATACGGACCGCAAGGCACTGTTTTTAGATGCTGCGCGTTGTGTGGTTAAAATTTGTAAACAGTTTTATTTGGAAGATGACTATTCGGTTTTACCGCGTTCGGTTGCAAATTTTGATGCCTTTGAAAATGCGATGCGTTTAGACATTGCTATGGGTGGTTCAACCAACACGGTTCTCCACTTATTGGCCATAGCCCAAGAAGCCGGTGTAGATTTTACCATGAAAGACATGAATCGTTTGTCTTTGGATACGCCGTGCTTATGCAAGGTGGCGCCATCAATTAATAAATACCATATGGAAGATGTGCATCGCGCTGGTGGTGTCTTGTCTATACTTGCTGAATTACGTCGCGGTGGACTAATAAATGAAAATGCCGGCAATGTTCATAGTGGAACAATAGGCAAGGCGCTTGATCGTTGTGATATTATGGTGAGCGAAGACGAGGCGATTAAAAAGATGTACTCAGCGGCACCCGCCAATCGCCCAAGTGTAAACCCCTTTACCCAAAGCGAACGCTGGTCACTCGACACTGATCGTAAAACGGGCTGCATTCGCAGCATGGAAAACGCGTATACCAAAGAAGGCGGCCTCGCTGTCCTTTATGGTAATTTGGCCCCAAATGGCTGTATTGTGAAAACTGCCGGTGTTGACGAAGAATGCTGGATTTTTTCAGGCCCAGCTAAAGTCTTTGAAAGCCAAGACGACGCAGTTAAGGGTATTCTCACCGGTGGCGTGGTTAAAGGCGATGTGGTAATCATTCGCTACGAAGGCCCACGCGGTGGACCGGGCATGCAAGAAATGTTGTATCCAACGTCGTATTTGAAATCAAAAGGCCTCGGTAAAGACTGTGCATTAATTACTGACGGTCGTTTCTCTGGTGGTACCTCTGGTTTATCTATCGGTCACGTTTCCCCAGAGGCGGCCGAAGGCGGCGCAATTGGTTTGATCGAAGAGGGCGACACTATTAAGATTAACATCCCCGAACGCAGCATAGAAATTGGCATTAGCGATGCGGAATTAGACAAGCGTCGTCAAGCGATGGACGCTCGCGCAGATAAATGGGAAGCAGTCGGTCGTGACCGTAAGGTCAGCGTCGCGCTGCAGGCCTATGCGGCGATGGCAACCAGTGCTGATCGTGGTGCGGTGAGAGACGTAAGCCAGCTTAAGCGCTCTTAGTAGGGTCGCCTCTTTTTCCTGGGAACGCGTCCGTCTCGGGCGCATTAAGTACTGCCTGCGTGGGTGGAAACGTGACAGCTAGTGTATTTTTTGCTTGCTGATTGAGCCTCTTGTGGATTATCTGTGGTAATAGCTGGAGTGATACGATGAACTATTATCTACGATTACTTTTGTTTGCGCTGTGCATTTGTGTACAGCCATTGTGTGCAGAAGAGAATCAGGCCACGCCACCTGATGCTGGTGATAAAAGCGAAATCATACGCGTGCGTCCAGATACATGGGCTAAGCCGGTTATTGGATCCGAAGTCGGTAATTTTTATAAAATTGATGAGATTCTGTATCGTTGCGAGCAACCTGACGATGATGGCATGCAAGAGCTGGAAGCCTTCGGAATTAAATCGATCTTAAATTTTCGTGACCATCATGATGACAAAGATGAGGCCGAAGACACACAATTACAACTGTACCGCATTGAAATGAATGCAGGCAGCATCACCTATGCGCAGGTGATCGAGGCACTGCGGATTATCCATAAGGCACCTAAGCCAATTGCGATTCATTGCTGGCATGGCAGTGATCGCACCGGTTGCGTCGCCGCAGCTTACCGCGTCGTGTTCCAGGGCTGGAGCAAAGCAGACGCCATCGACGAGCTGCGTCATGGTGGTTATGGCTTCCACGCTAGCTTTTATGGAAATATCCCACGCCTGATAAATGTATTAGACGCAGAGGAAGCAAAAAAGGCGGTGCTTGCGCCGGCGAAAAAAACTGAAGTTAAGGCTGAGTAGCTATGAAAGAAAGCCTAAACGAATATCTGGAGGCGGATCTAAATGAAGTGTTTAAGGATCATGTCTATTGTAACGTGAAAGAGCAGCGCGGTGACGATTATACGTGTAAATTAATGACGCTTGGGTTCCAGAGCCAGGCTAGTCCCATGCCCTGTGGCGAATTCATTAAATGGATTGGCAATCCTGATTATGCATACGGTGACTTAAGTAGGGGTTACATAGTGTATGTTTGCGATGCTCCGGAATATGACGGCTGGGTAAATATGTTTGATATAGAGGATGGCTGTGTGAATAACTTTGGCACGGCTGCCTTTAACTCAAGATTCTGTGCCGATGAGAAGGGAAAATGTACACGATATATTTACGAAGTAGCCGACAAATACCCAGACTCAAAAATAGCAAAAGAACTCGATCAGAAAGAATAAACGCGGCAGGGGCTGTTTTTTCCTGGGTGCGCCGAACTCCGTTTCAATGTCGTTTCCCTATAAACAATGT
>CBDUFM010000124.1:0-7110 GCA_965366325.1 uncultured bacterium | reverse complement strand
CGCATGGGCACCAACCAACATTTAATACGCTCTATCCTCGCCATTCGCGAACAGGGCGGCGTCGCACATGGCGATGATCGCATTATGCCCGACCCGATTCTTGTCGGTCGTAACGCTGCAAAAGTTGAAGCTCTCGCTAAAAAACATAACGTCGAACGTTGGACCACTGACTTAGACGCAGCCCTTGCTGATGATTATAACGAAATTTTCTTCGACTCATCAGGCACCACCTTCCGCAAGGACTTTGTTGAAAAGGCCGCTGCAGCTGGCAAAGCCATCTACTGTGAAAAACCTACTGCCGTTACCACCGCGGAAGCACTCGCCCTCGCAGAATCTGCTGAAAAAGCTGGCGTGAAAAACGGTGTCGTTCAAGATAAGCTGTGGCTACCTGGTTTACGCAAATTCCAAATGCTCAAAGACCAAGGCTTTTTCGGTGATATTATCTCCGTTCGTGGCGAATTCGGCTACTGGGTATTCACCGGTCACATCCATGATCAGCCAGCACAACGTCCAAGTTGGAACTACCGTGAAGAAGATGGTGGCGGCATGATCATCGACATGCATTGCCACTGGCGTTACGTGATCGATAACTTATTCGGTAACGTCAATTCCGTTATGTGCCATGCTGCAACACACATCCCAGAACGCGTTGACGAAAATAATAAAAAATATAAATGCACAGCCGACGACAGTGCCTATGCAATGTTTAAAACTGATGACGGCGTTATCTGCCAATTCAACTCTAGCTGGTGCACACGTGTTCGTCGCGACGACCTCTTCGTCATGCAAGTAGACGGCACCAAGGGTTCTGCATTAGTTGGCCTACGCAAATGCCACGTTCAACACCATAGTGCAACACCGCGCCCAGTTTGGAACCCTGATATCGATAATCCAATCGACTTTTATGATGGCTGGCAAGAAGTTCCTGATGCATGCGAATATGAAAATGCATTTAAAATCCAATGGGAATTATTCCTCAAGCATGTTGTTTATGACGAGCCATTCCGTTGGAGCCTGCGTGAAGGCGCCAAAGGCGTACAGCTCGCTGAGGAAAGTCTTAAGTCACACGCAAAACGCGCTTGGGTCGACCTAAAAGACCTAAGCTAAGTCACAAACTGAGATTAATGCAGTGCATGCGAGCCAGCACTACGTAATCATTCCTAACGAAACAATAAACAGAGCACGGTTGCTGATTACTCAGCAACCGTGTTTTTTTATGTGAAAATACACATTCATTCACAAATGTTGATAATGCCGGCCTGTGTCATTTACCACAGCTACTATCGCGACAGATGCCTTGGGCGCCGCTTGAGTATCGCGGCTGCTTTTCATACTGCTGCATTGTCTTACGCGCAGCCCAGTGAAATAGAATATGTCTTTTCAACGATTTAGTTTAGATATTTGCTCCGTCGATTGCGCCCAACAAGCACACATCGACGCCGAGCATTTTGACGCATTTCAGCGTCATGGCCTACTCGTCCTCAAAAATGTTTTAAATAAGGACGAATTAGCGAGCCTACAATCAGAAAGCACATTTATTTTAGACAAAGCCATCGCAGAATCCCCCAAAGCACCAGCGCACATTTCTCACGATTTAAAAATTGATGACTTTATTTATCGGCTTTATCCTAGCGGTGAAACATTACCGTTTCGCATAAACCACCTGGTTGCCAAAAGCCTCGCCGCGCGCTGCCTGCTCGCCCATCCAAGCTTATTAGAAATCGTTGAATCCCTACTCGGCACTGATTTCATTCCGACTTGGGACACACTTGGCTACCGTCGCACTGGCAGCGGCATTAATATTCCGTGGCATCGCGATGCCAATGCACATAGCCTGAAACAAAACGTCAAAGATAAGGCCATTTTCAATAGCGACATTTACTTAGATCGCGCATCTGACGACAACTGCTTATGGGTTATCCCCGGCTCTCATTTATGGAGCCAAGAACGGGTCTCACTCGAATTAGCCAATCGCGCCAATCCCGAACTCTCGCACAAAGGTGCGGTCCCCCTGACCCTCGAAGCTGGCGATATCGTCCTGCGCAACATTTTGCTCTTCAACGGCTCGCCACCCAGCTTTGGCAAAAACCAGCGCGTCATCTATTTCGAATTTCGCCCCGTCGAACAGATTCGTCAGCAACAGTGGTTCAACGATGAATTTATCCAGAAAAAACGTGCCATGCTTGCTCGCTGCGTGCAAAGTCGCCAACAGCAAGCCATTACAGCAGGCGACCGTAGCTATCCGTGGCCCTATGCGGATGATGGCGAACGCCAATTCCGCTTTCCACCAGAAGACTTTGGCTGGACCTAGTGCATTCGTAGGTGTAGACTTCCTTAGCAATGCCGATTCCCCAACTGTCATCTATACTACTCTTTCTAAGCCTCTGCGTCTGTCTGAGCGGCACGCATACGACAGCGCAAGCTGCGGACCTTGGTGACAAGGAAACACCGGTTGACGATCCGATTGGATTAGGCGAACGCCTAGCGCTCATCGACTACTTACGTGATGAAAAACAACAAAAGATCCCTGCCAATCCCAGCCTCAAAGATCTGCGTCGCATGTATTGGAAGCTGGAAGGCGCCGAGGAGCGCAGTGAAGCCAATCTAGAGCGCGATCGCATCGTTCGCCTGCGCCATGCCATTGAAGTTACCTATGCTATTATTACGCCCAAAGAGAGTAGCTACGCCGAGCTCTTAGCCATTAAAGCACAGCAAGAAGCGAAGGCCAAGCGCGAACTACAGGCGTTTACGGAAAAACAGGCACAGCTGCAAGATGATCCCAATACTAATGTCGCTGCAACAGATCACAGCGCTGACGAGCAACTTGTCATTAAACAAGCGGCAGCACCCAACAAATCAGGCAGCAGCCAAACACTGCAACAAGACAGCCTCGAAGGCATTAAAAAATCCACAATTTTAATTGCCACAAAAAGTTCAACCGGCACTGGCTTCTTTATTCACAGCAAAGGCTATCTGATTACCAACCGACACGTTGTCGGAGATGACAGTCTCGGTGAAACCGTGCAGGTACACTGGGACGCATCACTACAACGAAAACCTGAATCATTTAAAATTATCGCGCTTTCCAAAACGCGCGACTTAGCACTTTTAAAACCTGTCGGTGGTGGCAAGCGTTATCACTATTTTAAAATCAATACAGATTATGAAATAACCAAAGATGTACTTATCGCCGGATTTCCACTCGCAGCGAGCATCGGCCAAAGTCTGGGCACTAATGCTATTGATATGACCATCACCAAAGGCGCTATTACTGCCCTACGTCGCGATAATAATGAATTACAGTTTCTACAATCTGATGCCAGCGCCCGATCCGGTAATAGCGGCGGCCCACTCATCGACTTTCAAAGCAATCAAGTCTTAGGCGTCGTATCACGAACCACCAATCCTCAAGACAGTGGCGGTCATGGTCGCACCATGACCTTTTCCATTCCGTCCAATGATATCCTGAGTGAATTCAAATCAGAACTACCGTACATGTCGCGCTGATCTCAAGCACGCCCGACCGACCACCCATACAAAAACGGCGTGCCATGCGCACGCCGTTTTCAGTTAATCACAAGAGACTTTCCTTATTTAGGAAATAAAGGTGCAGGATAGGCGCCGTCTTTCACCATTTGAGCGATGCTATCTTGGACGAATTGCTTGTCCTCACGGTAAGTCACACCAAACCATTGTGCATCACTGCGCAGCACCGTTACGCCTGCCGTTTTATTGCCGAGACACTCATTAACTACCGTGGGAATATAAAACTCAGATTTTTCTTCCTGACCACGCGCATTTAAGAAATCAACAAATTGCTCACGGATATGGGTAAAGATTGACGGCGTAAAGCCCCACATATTCATCGACACTAACTCATCGCCAGTAAACACATGTTTAACGCCAGCCTCATCCGTATAGGCCGCTCCATCACCTTCACGCTCAATGCCACAGCATTCATTGACATCAACTAACTGCTGTTGTTCATCACAGCTACTCACCCCACGACAAACACTACCAAAATCAGACAAGGTATTCCGCAGCACAAATGCCACCATGCTATAATCGGCCTTATCGGTATCTTTGGCCGTGCGCAAATAATCTGCTGCTGTCTGAAAAGAATCGGCGCCATAAAAATCATCGCCATTAATAACTGCGAACGGCTCATTAATAATGCCATCAGCACACAAAATAGCCTGACCAGTTCCCCATGGTTTGGTACGCCCCTCGGGAACCGTAAAGCCATCGGGCAAAGCATCTAATTGCTGAAAGGCATAGGCCACTTCTATTTTACCTTCGTAGCGCGCACCAATCTGCTGTTTAAAGGCTTCTTCAATATCACGACGAATAATAAAAACAATTTTACTAAAGCCGGCACGAATCGCATCATAAACAGAATAGTCGATTATGGTTTCACCATCTGGCCCAACTTGGTCCAACTGTTTAAGACCGCCATAACGAGAACCCATTCCCGCCGCAAGAACTAACAATGTCGTTTTCATAGCAAACTCCTTTAGTGACGCTGCTGTCATGCTTGGTGCAGCTTTCGCAGGTCAAGCACGAGACGCTTGGAACCAGTCAAACATGCAACTATAGTGCCGTCTCAGAACATATCCCCAAGCGCCGACTCTGCGGTTGAGAAATACGAGCCCTTCATGCCCAAACTACTAGACCACCTCGCATCATCACTCGCACAATTGAAGGCCGATGGGCTCTATAAAGATGAACGCGTCATCCTCTCGCAGCAGCAGGCCGCTATCCGTGTCAACGACCAAACAGTCATCAACCTCTGCGCAAATAATTATCTAGGCTTTGCCAACCATCCCGAACTGATTGCTTCTGGGCAAAAAGCCCTAGAAAGCCACGGTTATGGCCTCGCATCCGTTCGTTTTATCTGTGGCACCCAAGATATTCACAAACAATTAGAGCAACGGCTCAGCACCTTTCTAGAACAAGATGACTGCATCCTCTATTCATCCTGCTTTGATGCGAATGCTGGCTTATTTGAAACCATCCTCACTAAAGAAGATGCGATCATCTCTGACAGCCTAAACCATGCGAGCATCATCGATGGCGTTCGTTTATGTAAGGCCCAGCGGTTTCGCTATGCCAACAATGACATGGATGATCTACGCAAGCAATTAATCGCGGCCAAAGATGCGCGCTTCCGTTTAATCGCGACCGATGGCGTCTTTTCTATGGACGGTAGCATCGCCAACCTTGCCGGCATCTGTCAATTGGCTGATGAATTTGATGCGCTGGTGATGGTCGACGATTCACATGCGGTTGGCTTTATTGGCGAAAATGGACGTGGTACACCTGAACACTGCGGTGTCAGCGATCGCATCGATATTCTCACCGGCACCCTGGGCAAGGCCCTTGGCGGCGCATCTGGCGGCTATACCGCTGCCCGCCAGAGCATTGTCGATTGGCTACGCCAACGTTCACGACCGTATTTATTCTCAAATACTTTAACCCCTGCCATTGCCGCAGCTTCACTGACGGCACTTGATTTAGTTGCTAACGCTGCTGAGTATCGCAAAAAATTGGTGGCCAATAGCCAGTATTTTAGACAGGGCATGGAAGCCGCGGGCTTCACCCTCAAACCAGGTGAGCACCCTATTATTCCAGTCATGCTTGGTGACGCCGCCTTAGCCAAAGATATGGCCGACCAACTCTTAGCCGAAGGCATTTATGTAATCGCCTTTTCCTATCCGGTGGTCCCACAGGGACAGGCTCGTATTCGCACACAAATGTCAGCCGCGCTCAGCACCGAGCACTTAGACAAAGCCATTGCCGCGTTTAGCAAAGTTGGCAAGCAATTACAGGTCATCACTTAATGCGTTCACTCAGTAAACTACATGCACAACCCGGTATTTGGCTCAGCGACATCGAGCAAGCACCCTACGGCAGCAACGATGTCCTGATAAAAATATCAAAAACTGCTATCTGCGGCACCGATGTTCACATTTATAAATGGGACCAATGGGCACAGGACACCATTCCTGTGCCGATGTGCGTCGGCCATGAATTCGTAGGCAGAATCGCCGCCGTAGGCAGCGAGGTAAAAGGACTCCAGATCGGCGACCGCGTTTCGGGCGAGGGACACATTACCTGTGGTCATTGTCGCAACTGCCGTGCTGGGCTGCGCCACCTCTGCCGCAACACTGAAGGCGTGGGGGTTAACCGTGCTGGGGCCTTTGCCGATTATCTGGTCATTCCTGCAGTCAATGCGTTTCCTATTCCTGATAATGTCAGTGACGATTTGGCCGCTATACTAGACCCATTCGGCAACGCTGCTCATACAGCGCTCTCTTTTAATTTAGTTGGTGAGGACGTACTCATAACAGGCGCTGGCCCGATTGGCATTATGGCCGTCGCTATCTGTCGTCACGTTGGCGCACGACATATTGTCATCACGGACATCAACGATTACCGCCTCGACCTAGCTAAAAAACTCGGCGCAAGCGAAGCAATCAATATTAACAATCACGACCTCAAACAGTGCATGCACAAGCTGGGGATGACAGAAGGCTTTGATGTCGGCCTAGAAATGTCGGGCAATGCCGCCGCCTTCCGTGGTATGGTCGAAACCATGAACCATGGCGGAAAAATTGCGATGCTGGGTATACCACCCGGCGAAACCGCCATTGATTGGAGCAAAGTCATTTTCAAAGGCCTCCACATCAAAGGCATTTACGGCCGCGAAATGTTTGAAACGTGGTATAAAATGATTTCCATGCTCCAAAGCGGACTCGACATCAGTCCCATCATCACGCATCAATTTTCAGTTGAAGACTTTCAAACTGGCTTTGATACCATGATTTCTGGACAATCAGGAAAAGTTATTCTTAATTGGGATTAAGCGCCAACCACCGCTCTTGAAAATCGTGCACGCGCAGTGGCTTATCCTGCCTTTGATCGACATGTAAAAAATGTGCGCCAGTGGCTGCGCACAGCTGTCCGTCTTCACGCAGATGATTACCAATATGCAAGATCTGATCGCAGGCACAGCCAAACTGCTTGGCAATGGCATGCATAATTGCAGGGTCCGGTTTAGCTAATCCCATTTCAGCACTGATAAACCAATCATCCACATAGCTATCTAGT
>CBDUFM010000123.1:0-7114 GCA_965366325.1 uncultured bacterium | reverse complement strand
GTTCACTCGACGCCATGTACCCCGTATTCGAAGCGATGGCTGAGCACGGCCTGCTCTTATTAATCCACGGCGAAGTCACCGAACAGCACATTGATATCTTTGATCGGGAAAAAGCATTCATTGATCAATACCTGATCGCCATCGTTAAGGCATTCCCCAGCCTAAAAATTGTTCTCGAACATATCACCACCAAAGAAGCCGCAGATTATGTCAGCAGTGGTCCAGATAATGTTGCCGCCAGCATAACACCGCAGCATCTCTTATTAAATCGCAATGATTTATTAGTTGGTGGCATTCGTCCACATAATTTCTGCCTGCCCATCCTCAAACGCAACACACACCAAGAAGCCTTACGCGCGGTTGTCGCCTCTGGATCAAAAAAGTTTTTCCTTGGGACTGATTCAGCACCACATGAAAAATCACGTAAGGAATCCGCCTGTGGCTGTGCTGGCTGCTATAGCGCTTGGTCAGCAATTGAATTATATGCACAGGTTTTTGATGATCTCGGCTGCATCGACAAGCTCGAAGCATTCGCCAGTCATCATGGCGCAGACTTTTACGGCCTAACACGTAATCAGGGTCAAATCACTTTAGTGCGTGAAGACTGGATGGTGCCAACAGAAATCACCCTCCCGAATGGTAATCCCATTGTGCCGTTTTACGCCGGTGAAACACTACACTGGAAATTGCAAGCCTAATTATTTTCAACAAACGTTCACGCGGAGTCACAACGTGTTTTTTATACCACAACCAAAATCACTTAAACTACATACCTCCGCCTTAGCGATCAAAGCGTCCTCGCGATCATGCCATCGGCACATGGCGTTGCGCTACTTGCTGCACAGCAGATTAAGGAAGAGGCTCGCGTTTCCGCTAGCTGTAACATAAAAATAATGCAATGCATTCACGACAGCAGCCCTGCCGCTATTCGTCTCGGCATGCAAGAAAACCTTGGCAGCGATTACAGCATAAAGATCACAGAAAGCGGCGTCGTTGTCCTCGGCAGTAATGCCGCAAACCTTTGTCATGGTGCACAGACCCTGCGCCAGATCATTCGTCAATCTGGGCGCCTGCTCGCTCACCTTGACATCAGCGACAGTGCAGACTTCCCCGTGCGCGGTCTCTATCATGACATTACGCGCGGCAAGGTGCCCACCTTTGACAGCCTCTGTAATCTAATCGATAAGTGCGCCTTTTATAAAATAAATCAATTACAATTATATGTCGAACATAGCTACGATTTTCAAAAGCATAAAGACATTGCCGCTGGTAAATCACCCATTACCGCCGAAGAGATCCTCGCCCTTGATGAATTGTGCATTAAACATCATATCGAATTAGTACCATCGATTACCACCTTTGGTCACTGCTATGAAATTCTGCGCTGTAAACGCCTTGAACATCTTGGAGAATTAGATCTCAAGGGCTCGGACTACCCCTACTCGTGGTGGGACCGCCAAGCACATTTCACCCTCGACAGCCGCAACCCTGAGGCATTCAGCTTTGTCGAAGATATGCTTGATGAATACATTCCACTATTCTCGTCTCAAAACTTTAATATTTGCTGTGATGAAACTCTCGACCTTGAATCTGGTCGCAACCTCAAAGATGCTGCTCCCGCTGAACTCTATCTCGACTTTACTAAAAAAGTTATCGATGCGGTCATGAAACGCGGCCGCAAAGTACAGATGTGGGGCGACATTTTACAAGAGCACCCTGAATGCATTAAAGACATCCCCAAAGACGTCACCGTGCTTAATTGGGCCTATGATCCCGATCTCAGAAATGGTGCCTGTGAACCCTTTGTCAAAGCTGGCCTCCCCTTTTATGTCTGCCCAGGCACAACCGGCTGGAGTCACTTTTTTGCCAAACTAGATATTGCTTCGCAAAATATCAGCAACTTTGCCAAAGAAGGTCATAAACATGGCGCTATTGGCATACTCAACACTGATTGGGGTGACTATGGTCACCCGGGTTTAATTGGCTGCTCCCTGCACGGCATTGCACTAGGTGCACAATGCGGTTGGGCTGCTCAAGCCGACAGCACTGACGAATTCGATAAGGCCTTTTCACGCCTTGAACTGGGCGACCTACAAGCAGAAGCGGGCGCCATTATGCGTCGCTTTAGCAAGCATGGCGTCCTCTCACTCAATGCATTAGCCAATCAATTTGATCCACAAACAGATATCCCCGTTAGTAAATGGCTCGATGGCAAGATGCACAGTATTGAACGCTTTGAGAAAAAGCATTACCAAGCTGATGAAAACTTTGCCGCTATGGCAACCGCCATGCGAGCAGATCGCGACGCATTTATTCAATGCTGTCGTCACTGTAAAACCCAAAATCAAGAGATCATCGACGATATCATCATTGGTATGTGGGGCGAAATTCTTATTCACGAAACCGCACACTTAATTCAATGTGGCAAGGCTACGATAACAGATTTCAACGGGCTTAGTTATACGCTTTGCGCCGATGAGATACGCGACTTTGAACAGCAATACAGCGACCGTTGGCATGCACATAATAAACCAGCAGAATACAGCAAAATTCGCGATTGCTTAATGCAATTAGCCAATTTGCTAGATAGCTACGCCATCGCCTAAGCCCCACAGAGAAACAATCTAGAAAAACACCGTTCACTGTGCTGCAGCAGATTTACTGGACAGCCACGCTGTAGCCTAAATCTCAGTTATCTAGGCCATGTATTATTAAACTGGAATTGCCCACTAGACTTGTTTTTAAAACGCCTGCTGGCAACCCCTTAACATGCAAACGCCTCAGCTGAGGAATCTGTGCTACAGCAATTATTTGTTCTGCTGTCATTTCAATATGCTCAATGTTTAATGCTTTTATTTCCGAATCTCTGGTTTGTTGAAATTGGTAGATTCCAATATCCAGGCAATATCCGCATAATTCAAACCCGAGGTCATCAATTCCAAACGCTCCAAATAAGCCAAGGTACCAAGCGCAGCCGTTGACCCCTGCACTGGACAGGAGGCAATTGTTAAAGACTTTAACCACTTCAATCGAGACACAGCGTTAAAAAAGTCTGGCCGCAGCGGACAATTTAACACATATAAGCTCTCAATACTACCGAGCTTTTCAATGTTACTACAGGTCAATCTGCTACAAATCAATTTTAGATGACGCAAACTTGGTATCTGTGCCAGCGACTCGTAAATAGCATCGCTCACTTGCGGACAGTTACCGAGCGACAAGACCTCCAGCTCCTTTAACCCAACTAACGATTCTATAAACCCATCAGTCAACAATCCGCTACTAATGGCCAAGGCCTTCAAGTCTGATAACTGATGGATTAAATCTAAGTGGCGCTGCTCAATATATGCACCACTCAGCACCAAGGTCTCTATACCATCTAATTCCAATAGGGTTTTTACTAGGTCACGATTATCTGCCACATCACAATCTATCCGAAGTACAGGGACAGACATTATCTTGGTAAATAAATCACTATCTGCTCCCTGCATTTCTGATAAACTCACCCGCAGCTCGCTTACATCAATAAAGCTCCTAAAGAATTCATAATCATAATCCTCATAAAATTGCTGTGTCTTGAATAAGCACACTTCGCGTGTGGCGATGCGGTTTATCTTTAGAACCGCATCCTTTTGTCCCATATGCGTATAGACATAATAAACCAACGGTGATACTAACGCGGCGACACAGACAAAAACGCAGAAGACAAGTATCATTATTCGTGACGGCGATGCCGACACCTTCTGGTCATGAGCATCGCGCATCAAGCACCTCGTTAAACTGCACCTCGTTAAACAACACGAAATGTAAACACCGGTACCACACAAGTAGATCACTCATTCGTACGCCCAGCCCATTCACCAAATACATAATCACGCTGGCGAGCTTGCTTATGGCATTGCACACAGGATTCGATTTTACCCTGTTCAATGTCGCCTCGGCCTTCAACGTAAAAGTATTCCCAGTCACCATGACCAGTGTGATAGCCCGGCTCACGCTTAATCATGCCGCCGATACCGTTTTCACCTTTAGCATAGAGATATTTCTCTTTGATGAGCACCGCGCCAACTGGGTAGGGCTTCTTCTTTTGCTCAAATGCAACGGAGACCAATTCGTTCATGTAGACATGAATGGAACTATAGGCATGCGGTCCATTTTCTTTCCGTGCTTTTTGAATATCCTCGGGAAAGACTCCACGACAAAGCTGCGCCAATTCCAGGTTTACTATCACCGGCTTTTCCGTAACACGTTTCAATTCACGATAGCGCAGCACTAGAAGGTCCACATCTACGCTCTGGTCAAGTGCAATCTTTTCAGGCATGCGATCAATCTGTGCTTGCATAAAATCCCGTACATGCTTCAGCTCGGCACTTAGCCAATTTTTATTCAACACACTTTTGCGCGCATACAATTGATTAAGTGACTCTTGCGCAAGAGCCCGACTAACAGGTCGCAGTTTTTTTGTCCGAAATTTCGCATGAAGCTGACAATACCGAATATAGTCATGCAAACGCTCAGCTACACCACTAAGAGCATAACCCTCAGCCATCACAAAAAAAACATCACCAGAGCGACAGAGCGGATAATACGGCCACTGCTCTTTGGGCATATCAGCTATTGGTAAACTCAAGGCTCCAAGCATCGGCGGGCGTAAAAACGCGCCCTGATTAGCTTGATAGAGCATGCGACATAACCAGGTCAAGCGCTCAACACGATCAAAATACGTTGTTACTAGATCTACATTTTCGGCACGCCTACTAATTTCCAAGCATTCCGCCAACGCAGCTTTTTCACCTAGGCCGATATAATAATTTGTTGCATCAATGAGATCAGTGCAGGAAAACTCTTTGTGCGTCAGCAAACGCGGCAATTCTGACGCAGACAGAGACGCACAGGTTAAACACACAAGTAAACCTATGAGCAAGCACAGCCATTTCAGCATCCGTATCCCCTATAAACTTAGGACACGTTTTCTAGACAGGCACAGGATAAACAAGCAGCAGTTACATATACTTGGCGCTCATCCACTAAGCGTTATCGAACAGTGAACACCGCTAGCCTATTTACCAAACATTTACATATCCTTACTACCTACGCGAGTGGGTAATCCACCAATTGAGAGCCCTGCTGTGTTAGTAGCTCTAATCGTATCTGTCCCTGCGACCATGCACCCCGCTCACTATCCCAATAAGCGGCGACATCTGTTGGTATGTCGATGACGAGGGTCTTGCGTTCACCAGCTTTGAGATGCTGTTTTTTGAAAGCCTTTAATGCACGTAGTGGACGTGTTTGATCGGTATCCTGAACAGCGTAAACTTGGATGACTTCTGCGCCGGCGCAGTCACCGGTGTTTTCTAACTCGCATTCCAGTTGTTGCGCATTGATCAACCGTGGGTTTTCTAACACAAAGCTGGTATAGCTCAGGCCATATCCAAAGGCAAAGCGCGGCTCAATGTTATATTTATCGTAATGACGATAACCCAAGAAAACGCCTTCTTTGTATTCCACACGGGCATCTACTGGATCTTCACAGCCTGCAACGGGCGTGTCTTCGTAGGCCTTGGGCATGGTGTTTGGTAATTTCCCTGATGGATTCACCAGACCAAATAAAATACGCGCTAGGGCATTCCCGCCCTCCACCCCGGGGTACCATGCTTGGATAAGAGCGGGAGCCGCTTCAACCCATTGCTCCATAATCATTGCAGAGCCACCAACGAGCACGACTACCGTCCGTGGATTTGCAGCAAGCACCGCTTTAATTAGAGCATTTTGCTCGCCTGGTAATTCCATATCTAGACGCTTAGCTCCACCGCCCTCAAATTGATTTGATAGACCGACACATAAAACCGCAGCATCGCTTGCAGCCGCTAATGCAGCTGCCGCCTCGATGGGATCTTCTTCACTGGGCTTACGCCACTCTAATCGCAGCGCAGCACGATTTGCATATTTACGATAGGCAACACGAATTTTATATTCCTGTCCACCCTTTATATGCACGCTCTGACACTGCGATAAATCCTTATAGCCCGCTTCAAAGTCTTCAGCGTCTACCTGTGTCCAATCATCAATAATAAGCTTATCATCTAGCCACAAACGCACGCCACCATCTTGGTAACTTAAACCGAGATCAAATACACCGTCCGTTGGCGCAATTAAAAACCCATCCCACTGCGCTGACCAATCATTTTTGGGCACACCCTCTGTTGGTGAGACCCAACCCCAGGCATGATTTATGTGCTCGGCCGCTTGCTGAACAGCGACTGGCCCGCTTAAATCATTGGCTGCGTAATAGGACACCTGTAAATTCCTCAGCGCATCCGCTTCAATTAACGGCAGATTTCCTTTAAACGCACAGCCCTCGGCATAACGAATTTCACAAGTTTCTGGCAGGAGATTACGTAGGCCATCCAAGGGACTGACTTCATAAAATGGGGATACAGCTGCACTACCACCACCACTTAAACGCGCATTCGCCGCATTTGGTCCAATCAAAGCAATACTCGTGCAGGTATCCATTGATAATGGCAAGCAGGCATCCTCATTCTTAAGCAAGACCATTGCCTCTTCAGCAAGGCGCCGCGCTAAATCTTTCTGCCGCTCGGTATTCTGCTCGGCAACAAATGCTGGCACAACCTCGTCAACAAGACCACTGCGAATAATCGTACGTAATAAACGCAGATTGGCATCATCAATGCGCGCCCAATCTAAACGGCCAGCCGCTATTTCTGCACGCAGCTGCTCTGGCGTAGCAATCTTACCGGGACCGGGCATTTCTAAATCCATGCCATTTTCAACGCATGCAATATCAAGGGCGCCACGCCAATCAGAAATCATAAAGCCATCAAAACCCCACTCCGCTTTTACAATATCACGCTGCATGGGATGCTGTGAGGTCGGCAAACCATTTACTTGATTATAGGATGTCATCATCCCTGTCGGCTTAGCTCCTTTAACAATAATCTCGAATGGCTTTAAATATAATTCTCGCAGCGCTTGTTCATCGACAAGAACATCATCCATAAAACCACTGGTCGCATAGGCCGCTAAATGTTTTGGCGTCGTGCCTATGTGCTGACTCTGTACACCGCAAATCCATGCAGCGCCCATTTTACCT
>CBDUFM010000122.1:0-7139 GCA_965366325.1 uncultured bacterium | reverse complement strand
ACCGCATTCTCAATGGCGAATTCGCCATCGGCAGCTTCCTTCCCCCCGAAGAGGAACTGGTTCGTAGCCTCGACGTCTCGCGCGCCTCACTCCGCGAAGGCATCAAACAACTCGAGGCTCTGGGTTGGCTACGCATCGAACGCGGCAACGGCACCCGGGTTACCCAACCTGATTTTACGGTTATTGAATCGAGCCTCGAATTTATGGCGCGCTTTGAATTACTGCGCTTCAAAGATGTCCACGCGCTACGCCGCATCATCGAATTAGAAGCGGTCAGCGAAGTCACCCGCCACGCCACAGCCGACATAATTCAAGACCTCCGCGAAGCCAATAATAAAATCGCCGAGCAACGTAACGAAAGCGCCGGCTACATCGACGCCGACGTCGCCTTCCACAATTGCTTAATTTCGGCCTGCCCAAACCCAGTCTACGCCTACATAATGCAGGGCTTCCAAAGCTATCTCGCCCTCAGCAGACAAATGTCCTACGCCGGCCCTGAATCAACAAAGAATGCGATTAAAGCCCATGACCGTATAATCGATGCCATAGAATCCGGCGACGTCGAAGCCGCACGGACAGCACTATGCGATCACTTTGATGTGACGGAGTCGCAGTTTAAAAGGGATTGATTAATTTTCACATCTTACCGCCATTCAGAACTAGAAAACACTGGTTCACCCCATTCTCGCAACAAGCTCACCAATTCATCCAACGCCCCCATCTCTTCAGGACATTCGTCACCCCACGAAGCCACAATTTTATAATGCCGAAGATTTAAACAAATTTCAAATGTTGGCCCATCCAAATCCACCACGGGAACCTCTTTATGATCAAATTCCTCGACATGAAAACTGGCCAATATCGACTCAATCCTCAAAACAGAATCAAAGTCATGTCCACCACCACCGACCTTAAATTCTTCAGATTCAGGGCTTAATTTATCCACATCATTCTGGCCCGTCCTATGAGCCTCAACTGTCTCTTCGACCTTCCAATCCGTAGCTATCACAAAACACTCGAATCGAATTTTTGACTGATTCCTAGCAAAAATTATTTTCTCAACCGGAGAACCAAAAGGTCCACCTCCAGTTTTCAAAATTATTTCATACTCTATCCCTGGTTTCATCCTGCCCTCCACATCCTAGTCATCATCCACCATCTCCGCCCGCATAAACCTATCATAAACTTCCACATTAGGACAATTAAACACAGAAACCCTCTTTGTAGACATTAAACCCACTAGCTTAGACTCAAATCTAATCGGAAAAGCACGCCCTTTCATTTTTAAAAAGATGGATGAAGCAATTATCAACACCGAATTAACTAAACACATCACTACAATTACAGGACTATTATACCCATGCTCTTCTATACCAAGTGGAAATAAAGACACAAAACCAATCAGCCCTAATACAAAAGACACCACCATAAACTTATTCAGCCTAGCTCTCCGCCCTTCGTATGCAGAATAGCAATTATCGCACAGTGGAAACTGACTGCCAGATTCAGTGATTGAGCCCTCCAGCATTGACGCCTCCAATCCAACGACCTGCTTAAAGTTAAACTCTTCGCTTCCACACAAAATACAGCAATTAGGAAGCTTAATTGGGATATCAAATCCAATTTGAAATTTACTTTTGTCAGTGTATTTTTGATTAACCCTTTCGTCAATCACTCTAGACCGCCTTCCAGAATTTAAGCATAACCACTAGCTCCAACTAAACACTCAGTGTGCACATACAAACACCCACGGGCAAGAGCCTTACACACCTGAAATACCACGTGTTTCGTACACGGACAGTGCGCTAAACACTAAACCTTAAAATGATAAGCTGCCTGCCCAGTGGCGTCGACTTGGCAGCGGTAAAGCAGACCGTCGTGTTCGGTGGCGTCCGAGTTCATTTTAGCGGCAGTGGTGATGTAAAGCGTATTTAATTCTTTACCGTCCGCTCCAGCGCCAAAAGTACAGGCGGTGACATTGCGTGCTGGGCAATCAATTTTCTGCATAAAGACGCCGTTGGGATCGAAGCGAGATACGCCGTAGCCACCCCATTGCGCCACCCAGATGCAACCATCGTTATCAATAGTCATGCCGTCAGGGACGCCCATGTCACCAGAAAACTCAACGAAGACTTCTTGATTTTCGATGGCGCCGCTTTCGTTGTTATAAGCGAAGCGATAAACCTGACGTTTGGTAGAATCAATGTAATACATGCAGTTGCGACTTAAGTCCCAGGCAAGTCCATTGGAGCAACCAATGCCTGACAATTGATGCTGCAGGACATTATCGGCGTCCATGCGGTATAAATCACCGAGCTGGCCATTCGAGCCATCAATAGCCAAGCTACCAATCCATAGACGGCCCATCGGATCGCATTTACCATCGTTGCTGCGCAGGTTAGCATTGTCTGCGGCGAAGTCCGTTAGCGTACGCTGTGAATTGTCCTGTGGGTTAAAGACAATTAATTTATTTTCTAAGGCTACCAGCAATTCGTCATCACCATACGGCGCAACGGTACCGACCATTTCCTCTTGTGGGAAAACATCATCGATGCCCGTTGCTGGATTAAAGCGGTGCAGCTCTTTGCCGTCGATATTCACCCAGTACAAAACCTGATGTCCGGCATGCCAACATGGGCCCTCGCCAAGTGGCAAAGATTTCGTCGTTAATGCTTCTATTGATGACATAGCGGCTTCCTTGTTATTTTTTAGAGTGGCAACAGCGCGGCGCTTTTCACTTGGGCAAAAACCTGTTTACCAGGTTTGAGCTCGAGGCGATCTGCTGATTTTTTTGTAATGCGTGCTAATAAAAACTGTGCACCCAGCTGTAATTTAACAGTGACTTGTGACGCACTTGCTGGCTCGAGGGCCTGCACCGTGGCTGAGAATATATTTAAAATACTGGTGTCACTTTGTTGGTCACTGGTGATACTTACATCACGCGCAGCAATGCGCACACGCACTGCTTGTCCGATGGCCAAGTCAGCTCCGGCGACCGTAATTAAACCCGCAGATGATTGCACCGTGCTTAATCCGTAGGCCTCATCATGTCCGGCAACAGTCGCTTCGATTAAAGACTCGGCATCTGGCCCCTGCGCCAAAGGCAAATCCAAACGCGTGTACAGATCATGCACATCACCATGGGCCAAGACTTTCCCGGAATCGAGGACGATTAATTGATCGGCGATGCGTGCGACTTCGTCCAAGGCATGCGTTACATAGATTATTGGAATCTGTAATTCTTGATGCAGCGAACGAATATACGGCAGCAATTCTTGCTTGCGCTGTGCGTCCAAGGATGCCAAAGGCTCGTCCATTAATAACAAGCGCGGATTAACCGCTACGGCTCGCGCAATCGCGACACGCTGGCGTTCACCACCAGATAAGTCTTGGGTCTTACGTTCTAGTAACGCTGCTATGCCTAAAATTTCAATGGTGCGCTGCATCATCTGCGTGCAGGCCTCGCGCTTTTCGGCCGCGACGCGCTTAACGCCATACAGAATATTTTGGCGCACATTAAGATGGCTGAATAAACTCGCCTCTTGAAACACATAGGCTAAGGATCGTTTATATGTCGGGACAAAGGTATTTGCATCCTGCCACAGCTGATCATTGATTTTCAATGTCGCAGACGGCAATTGTTCCAAGCCCGCAATAGCGCGTAACAAAGTGGTTTTACCACAACCGGACGGACCCAAGACCGCCGTTATTGCCTGCATGTTAATATCCGCATTAAATTCCAGCGCGAAGTTGTGACGCTGCACTTTTAACTGTGCCTGCAAACTCATAGCGTCACCATACGGTATTTGCGATTTAATGTATACACGAGCACCAGCATCAGAAAAGAAAACAGTAATAACAATCCAGCCAAGGCATGTGCGTGCCCGTATTCCATAGCTTCGACATGATCATAAATCGCGATCGAAACGACCTGCGTCTGACCGGGGATATTACCACCGATCATCAAGACCACACCGAATTCACCAACCGTATGCGCAAAACCTAAAACAGCTGCGCTGAGATAGGCCGGCCATGCCATTGGTACAATCACGGAGAAAAAGCGATCCATCGGTGATGCACCCAAACTGGCGGCCACCTCTAAGGGGCGCCGACCAATTGATGTAAACGCGGCCTGCAGTGGCTGAACCACAAAAGGCATTGAATAGATAACCGATCCAATCACTAAACCAAAAAAAGTGAATGCTGGTGGCTGCGCACCGAGCCATTGCATCAGGCCACCCACCGGGCCATTTGGACCGAGGCCAATTAATAAATAAAATCCAAGCACTGTCGGCGGCAAAATTAACGGCAAGGCCAAGAGCGCTTCTAAGACTGGTTTAAATCGCCAGCGCGAGCGTGCTAAAAACCATGCCAGCGGCGTCCCAATACACAGCAAGACCAGCGTACTGACAAAA
This sequence comes from uncultured bacterium, assembly GCA_965366325.1. Lineage (GTDB taxonomy): Bacteria > Planctomycetota > UBA11346 > UBA11346 > UBA11346 > JANQLF01. The sequence continues at coordinate 2,724 of CBDUFM010000122.1, read as the reverse complement.
GCCAGTTTCAGGGTCACCATCAAAGCCGTTATATCTGCAGCATCTAACATTAGGGCACTGTATACCCGTGATCACGAATAATTCCACGCGCGATATCTGATTGCATAAACTGCATAAAGGCCCGAGCCGGCGCTGAATCTCGTAGCAGCACGCATTCTTGTTTTATCGGGCTATGCATTTCTGCGGGCACCGGCCAAAAAAATCCGCTCATCTGCTCATTACGCACCTCATCTACCAACTGCGAGGCAGCAACAAATCCAAGCTGGGCATTTCCGCTTGCAACAAATTGATAGCACTGGGCGATATTTTCACCGCGCACCAAACGTGGCTGTAGCTGCTCCCACTGCTGCATGGACACTAAGACTTCTTGTGCCGCGCGTCCGTAGGGCGCGAGCTTGGGATTTGCGATTGCGAGATGTTGAAATGTATCGGCGGATAAAAGATCCATCGCATCAGCATCATTTTGCATACTCGGTCCCCACAGCACTAAGTGACCAATAGCATAGACACGCCGCGAGTCGGTAATCGTCAAGCCGTCTTGTTCTAATAACTGTGGACGTTCGGCATCTGCCGCAAAAAATAAATCAAATGGCGCGCCATGTTTTATCTGCGCATACTGCTTGCCTGTTGAGCCACCTATTACCTGAATTTTTGCAGAGGCACTATTTCTCTGTTCCTGAAACGCAGCCACCAAGGCCTGCATTGGCTGCACAAAATTACTGGCCACGGCAATCCGCAGGGCCTGCTCTTCAGGCTGCCCAGACTGTGTGCACGCCAGCTGCACGCACATAATGCACGCACAGATTAGTAACAAAAAGGAAGCAGAGGCAGCTTGTTTCAACACGGATCCGCTCCCCTCTGAGCTGAGCAATCAGCAGTATGCTGATGTGGCGCAGAGGGTCGGGAAAATCCCTACTTTAGTCAAGCCTTAAAAACGGCTGGAGCACGTTACTACACCATATTATTTAAACAAATCGACCAATTCGCACCATTCAGCATCTGGATCATCGCTAATGCGTTTGATGTTTGCTTCAAAATCAGTCCACATCTGATCATTGATCATCTCGTAGGAATGACCCCAGAAGTAAAAAACACCATTCGTTGGGTCGGTCTTTTTCACGTGCTCGTAGCGCTGCCAGAATTCAGGTGAAAGAAAGTGACAATTCGAATGGAAGGCCATTGGATCCTCAACGGGAAAGACCATGTCGACATTCTTACAGGTACGTGCGTAGCAGTGACCCTCTTCGGCAATAATATCCATAGCCGTCTGGTCATAGCTACCAAAAGCGTAGGCAAAACCTTCGATGGGTTGATTAAATATATCTTGCAATTGTTTACGGTTTTCTCGGACTTCGTGGCGCGCCTCATCTGCACTTAATTGATTTAAATGCTTATGCACTAATCCATGATTCGCGATGGTAAAACCATCATAGACATCAAGCAATTCGCTGCGCGCCAAACGTACAACCTCGGTTTCCTTAAATATCCAACCGTTACTCCTTTCAGCTTCATGCAAACCCGCATTTAAATTAAAAGTCGCCGTTGCCTTATGGCGACGCAATATCTCGATAAGCGGAATGTCTGCAGAAATACCATCGTCCCAACATTGTACTACTTTCATCATGTTTCCTTGTGATTGTCCATAAAGGTTAAAACATCGCGGCAGTGACTCAGCTGAATCTCTTTTTCATGCCGCAACTCTGCCGCAACTCTGCCGCAATCATACTGCCTACAGCAACAGTGCCACTGCGCTTCAAAAACTGCTCTAAGTCAGCAATCACATCGTGTAATGCACAACGCAGCTGCTGCTGTTCATAGGTTTCAGCTAGGAGCAGCAGCGCATCTATACTAGGTTGTGGGTCATAACTATGGGTTTTCATGGCCGCTAAAACCAAACGCATTAATGCTGGTGGATCTACATAGCTCACCTTGTTAGCCCCGCCTTATAATGAGATGGTGCCATACCATGCGCTTGCTTAAAGGCATTGGAAAAGGTAAATGCATCACAGTAGCCCAACTGCTGAGCAATATGCTCAAGGCTATATTCTGTATGCAGAAGTAATTGTTCAGCGCGCAGCATGCGCCGCTCAATCAGCAATTGATGACAACTCTTAGCGTATTGTTTGTGCATCCAGCGCTGAACGGTTGCTGTAGACACCGCTAGAGCATCCGCAAAATCTCGCAAGGTCCAATCTTTATGTAAATTTCTATCAACCTCACGCCATAACACCGACAGGGCCTGCTCTTGGCCATTTAATGTTTGCTGCAAGGGCTGATCAATAATATCCGATAAATAACCTGCAATTAATTCCGCAAGCAATAAAGAGCGCTCTGGATTATCCTGCCGCTCCCGCTGCATGCTCCATTCTTGATCACGCGGCACATCACCCAATTCAGTGAATAAGGCATCCATACACGCGCTGATGAGCGGCATCTCTACACACTCCATAAAGCGGTAGTCGATCGCTAAATCTTGCGGCACATCCAGATACCACCAATACAGGGTCCATGTCGCTGCGGCACAACCAAAGGAGATGGGGACCTGCGGCCCACAGATGAAAATAGAGCCTGGGATTAAATCCCAATCCTCCTCCTCGCTATGTGCATAGCCCTGACCATGACTGCTCATGATAAGCATTAATTGGCGATTTGCCGCACGCCCCATGTGATAACCATCAATCACATGACTAATACCACTACGCACGATGCCCAATTTGCGCCAGC
>CBDUFM010000121.1:0-7154 GCA_965366325.1 uncultured bacterium | reverse complement strand
CCGTCCCAGTGCATGAACGACCGCGTTGTTGGCCCCGCTAATCATGCCTTTGATATCTTTTTCGCTGATGCTTATAGCGTGGCCTTGTTCGAGTATGAGCTGTATGTGTCGCTTGAGCAGCGCGTCTGATTCGCTGTCTTTTAAGAGGCCGGCAAATTCCTCGGCGCTCAGCAGTAAGCGTGGGTGAACGCCGCGCATGTTTTTGAGGACTTCGATTTTTTTAGTGGCTGCTGGGTCGGTGGCGGGCAGCTGCTGGAGTTGTTTTTCAGGGGCTACTTTCACGCCCTGTTTTTTCTTAGCGGCGGCGCTGAGTTCGCTGACGCAGCAGGCGAGTAAGCAGAGGCAGAGGATGTGGATAATGTTCATGGGGAACCCTTGTGGGGACGGTGACTGAATCGAGTGGTGTGCCAAACATGTTAGGCATTTTACGTTGTACCCGAAAGCGGCTTGTGGTGCAACAGAAAAGTTACTACCCATACTGATCCTTTATATTATTCATAAGTATCTTATATTACTGTATATATAGTTATTGCTATTCAGAGGTGGTGATTTACTCCTATAGACAAGCTTGCCAAACATATGTTGATATTGCCAAACGATGAGGCGAATAGCTTGGTTTCAGTGAACGTCTAAGGGCGTGTCAGTTCAGGAGCGTCCTTGGCGAGCTTTGCTGCTGCCGTTGTAGGAGGCTGCCTGTATACTTAAGGTGTGAGTCACCTTGCTGCGTGTGTTTACGACCATGCCGAGCTCGCGTAAAATGGAGATTGGCTGATGTGTGCTCATACGGTGCCGGCGAGAGATAGCCTGGATGAAAAAAGTTTGCGACAACATCAGGCCTTTACCCTCACCGAGCTTTTAGTCGTGATTGCGATTATCGCTTTGTTGGCGGCCTTGTTGTTTCCGGCAGTGATCATAACCCAGGACAGCATGGACCGCGCGAAAACTGTGGATCTGATTCAGGGCCTACAACAAGCGTTGCTGACTGAGACGGTGAGCGGAGCGGAGTGCCCCTTGCCAGATAATCTAGTGCCGCCAACAGATCCTGCTGCACAGCGTATTGGTTTTTTAATCTTTGATCCAATGGACAGCAGGCCTGGCATTGTAAATGCCATGGTTGATGGTCAGGATTTTAATTTTGATTTTAGTGGTATGACGAATGAGGATCATCTATTAATCGATAGCTGGGGTAACCCGATTCACTATGTGCTTGGTGATTTTAAAAATCGCAAGGATAGCGCAGGCTACGATCCACTGCTACCACAGGATTTAAATAAGCCGAAGGATGCTGATAAGCCAGCACTGCATTCTGACTGGAATAGAGCAGACAGGGGGAAATTCCCCTATATTTATTCTGAAGGTCCAGAACAAATACCGGAAACGTGGATCTATTATACCCAGTAGTTACCTGCTGTGGTTGGATGGCTCACTCCATGGATGGCCACGACCATATACTCTGATGGATGAAAGATTAAGCTACTACAGCTGAGAGCATTTGAATTGGTGTTTGCGCGTCGAAACGACTAGACTGCTAGGATTGCCTGAGCAGATGCTCTCTGTTTGTATACATATGGCTTATAGAGACTCAGAGGGAACATGTAAGATGCAACGCATCGGTGTAGGTATTATTGGTTTTTGTGGGCATGCGTATCTTGCGCAGGAGGGTTGGGACGCCCTCGCTGATATAGGCATTGACATTGATCTCGTTGGAGTGGCTAGCTTGGATCGAGACTCAATCCCAGAGGCTCGTTTTGCAGCGCATAGGCATGCTGATTTTATTTTTTCAAGTTGGCAGGCACTGGTTGATAGCGCAGCAGTCGATGTAGTGGTCGTGGATGGACCCTACCATTTGCACGCTGAAATGTCGGCCTATGCATTGGCAGCCGGTAAACATGTGTTTTGTGAAAAATTAGTAGCACTGACCTGGGACCAATTGGCTATGTTGGAAGCAGCAGCGGAAAAAAGTGACGCACATTTTTGGTCGATGACGGCCTTGCGCTACGATCCAAGTTTTCATAGCGCTTTGCAGTTAGTGAAGGACAAGGCGATCGGAAAGGTCTGCAGTATTCAGGCACAAAAAAGTTACAAACTTGGGACGCGACCAGAATGGTATGGTGACCGCGCCTTGTATGGCGGCACTATTCCGTGGGTTGGTAGTCATGCCTTGGATTTAATTTATGCACTAGCTGGGCCAGCAATTACCGTTGATGCTGTGCATAGTCAATGTGCCGAAGGTTATGAGATGGCCGCCTTGGTGCAGTGCCGGCATGAGCAGGATGTTTTAAGCAGCGTTACTATGGATTTTTATCGACCAGCATCTGCATCGAGCCATTCCGATGATCGCATACGTATTGTCGGCGAAGCCGGAATTATAGAGGCTGCGCATGACTCGTTAACGCTGATCGACGCGCAGGGTGAACGATCGCTGGATGTGCAGGCGCCGGCTTTTGAAATTTTTGCAGACGGTATTCAGTCTCTGGTGCGCAAAACCGTGCCAACGGTAACTGCGGCTGACGCCTTTGCTTTAGCACGCTTGTGTCTAGCGGCGCGTGACAGCGCTGATGCCAATGCGAAGAAAATAAAACTCCTGAAGGAGTAAGCCCATGCATAATCCAGTAAAAGTACTATTAGTTGGGATGGGTGGCTACGGTGGAGCCTATGTAAATATGTTATTGGCTGGTAATGAAGCGACTGATAATGAGACCCCTGATTTTGAATGGGTTGCTGGTGTTGAGCCGTGTCCTGATCGTTGTCTGCGTTTATCTGAAGTGCAAGTAGCTGGGATTCCTCTCTATGCGGATTTAAGTGCAGCCCTAAGCGAACAGCAAGCCGAGCTCATTATTATTTCGACACCTATTCATACCCACGTCACCTTGGCCGTACAGGCGCTTGAAAGTGGCGCCAGTGTATTGTTGGAAAAACCGCTTTGCGGTACGCTACAAGAAGCTGAAAAATTAAAGCAGGCGGAGGCTATGGCGCCGGGTTTTGTTGCCGTTGGCTATCAGTTCGCGTATGCGAATGCTATTGATACTTTTATTAAGGATATTCAGTCCGGCATGATGGGTACCTTGCAACAGATGAAAACGTTGGCACTGCGCCCTCGTGGACATGCCTATTATCAACGCAGTGCTTGGGCAGGTGCGATTACGGCGGCTGATGGCAGCGCCGTTTACGATAGCCCGGTTATGAATGCATCAGCGCATGATTTATATTTGCAATTATTAATTGCGGCGGCCTGTAGTCCAGATGAGGCGCAGGTAATAGATGCGTATTTGGCGCGGGCTAAGCCGATTGAAAATTTCGACACAGCGGCTTTTTCTTATACCTGTGGGGCACTGACGGGTTTGTTTTTCGCATCGCATAGTGTAAGTGGCGAAGAGCAAACGCAGACACACTTTTCATTTAGCCAAGCGGAGGCGCAACATACGCATGCTGATGGTCTTTGTGTTCGGTTCCATAATGGCCAAGAGAAACGGTATGTGAATACGTCCAGCGAACGCAGCAAATTTGATTGTAGTTTACGTGCATTGCGTGGTGCGGCATTACCGCCGTGCCGGATTGAAGATGCGCGTCGACATATAGCGGTGATTGAACAATTGCAGCGCTGTACGGTCGTAAATATTGCAGAAGCTGATCGCGAGGATGATGGTGATTTAATATGGGTGCCGGGGCTCGCTGAACGAATGACGCTGGCTTTTGAACAGGCAGATGTTTCTTTGCTCCTGCAGGTTCCTCATGCTTAGCTGCGCAACTGAATAAATGCGTCACAATCGAGTAGGTGTTCATTAATTAATAACGGGGCGCGATATGCAGTGTAATTATTTTGAAAGCAAATTAAAATTCACTGCGCGACTACACCGCACATTCATTAATTCATCACCGTGTCGTATGCATGGTTTTTGTGTATGTGCGTTAATGATCCTAATCTTGTCGAAATCCTTGTTCGCTGCCGAGGATTATTTTCATGCTGCGACCTTAAAGGTTTCACCCAATGCAGCCTTGCTGACCTGGCATGCCGCAGCGCCCGAACAAGCGGCGCGTAGTTATGTGCTGTATGGGATATCAGCAGAAAATCTGGCGCAAAAAACCGCGTTAACAGAGGGTGCACGCTATAATCAATGGCATCTCCTCAGTGGCTTGAGCAGTCAGACGGCGTATGCCTATCAAATGGTGTCAGTTGTTGCTGGTAAAGAAATACGCTCAGATGTTAAAACATTTCGCACGGCAGACATTGATGGCCGCGTGGCTTTGCGTTCGACGGGCGAAAAGCAGGTTTTAGATCAGGCAGGTGCGTATTATTATCTTTCCGAGGATGTGCATAGTGCTGGAACTGGTTTTGAAATTACCGCAGCTCAGATAAGCTTAGATTTAAATGGCCATACGCTTGTTTATGGATCTGGTTCGGCGGGTCGTTGGCACGGGGTGGTAATTGGCGCAGCGGATGCGCAGGTGTGTAATGGACGCATTGTCCAATCTGACAAGGCGCGTAATGAGAGCGAAAAACAGGGTGGCACCTATGCGCTAGGGGCGTTTGGCGCCGCAAAGGCAGCGCAGGTTTCTGGACTAGATATTTTTGTGCCTCAGCGTGAGGCCTATCCCATTTGTTTTTTGAATCAGGCAACGCATGTTCAGATTACGCATAATCGTTGCGTCAGTAATGTAACGACATTTAAGAGTCGGCATTACCCAGGGAATGATATGATTCGTGCGGATTGTAATGAGGGCAGGGTCTCAATAGCGCATAACATTTGTTTAAATGGGCCACATCGCGGCATTACTGTATTTGGCAAAGCTGGTGATGTTGTCATTCGTGGCAATGATGTCGAGCATGATCAAGGCTACACCAATGGTTATGCCATTAATGTGGCGCATGATCGTAGTAAGGCCTTTGACAATCGTATCACATCCTGTGGACGTGGGATACATATCTCAGCAGCAGATATTGAGGTGTTTGGAAATTATTTAAATCTTACGCAGCATATGGTGTTTGATGATCGACCGCAGGGGTCGACAACATTTCGTCATTATTATACCGAAAATCATGGCATTAAATTGGAAAATTGCGGCGAACAAGTACGTGTCCATCATAATACGGTTATTTCTCATCAGCCACAACCACGCCCTCGGGCACTGCGGCGCTTTTCTGATAGTGTGCAGGGTAATATAAGCCATAACTCCGGGGCCGATTTGTGCTATGATGGCTCGCATTTTGCACCGCCAACCCCACTTAATTTTCACGTGGGGCCAAATGTGATGGCGGAAATCTATGAAAATACGTTTATTGCGACAACATCGTACCTACAGGCACATCTGCCAAACGGCTATTATATGCCGGGTGAGTGGGCGGCTGCCTTGCGCATAGCCAAGGGTGAGGGCGAGAGCGCGCCGGGTAAATACAGTGTGTATATACATCACAATGTGTTTAAGAGTAATGATGCGTTTATTCGTGGCTGTCATACCAAGCAACGCATACGTCTGGAAAAAAATAAATTTGAACTCTTAGATAATCCAACACAAAATCATTGCGCGGTTCGTGGTGAAGCGGAGGAGGCTATGCGTGCGTTATTGCTCTCTGGAGAAAACACCTTTGTGGGGATGCGGCCATGAGCTCTTTACCGAGTGTTGAAGCGCCATTGAATCTCTATGGCTCATTGGCAGCTGTTATGAAAGGCATTCGCGCGCAGGCGCCCTTCGATTTAAATTCGGTCAGATGGCGCGAACAACATCCGCATGCGTGTTATGCGGAGTGGCAGCAGGCTGCACAATCCTGTTTGCGTGAGGCCTTTCATTATGATCCGGGGCCGCTTGATTTAAAACCAACGATTAACAAGCGTATTGATCGCGGTGATTTTATACTGGAAGAGCTTTCTTTTTCTGCGACGGCGTGGCATCGCTTGGATGCCTATGTCCTGTTACCGAAGCTCGATTATCCAGTGCCGGCTGTAGTGGTCTTGCATGCATGGGGTGGTCCCATGTGTTTTGGTAAGGACCGTGTTGTGAATAGTGGGCGCGATCACGAGCTGTTGCAGGGTCATCGTGAGCGTAATTACGACGGCAAGTATTTAGCGGAAGAATATGTTAAACAGGGTTATGTGGTAATGGTTATTGATGCGCATCATTTTGGTGAGCGCATACCCAAGGGGGTTGCTGACATTCCTTGGGATGTGGACCCCTATGAACTGTCGCTTGCTGAGCACGAACAATTACAGCAGCAATTGCGCAGTTGTCTCTATTTGGGTGTGCGTCAATTAAATTGGGCGGGGACGACGTGGGCGGGATTAAATTTTTATGATGATGTGCGCTGTGTTGATTATCTTCAAACCCGACCAGAAGTAGACGCCGATCGGATTGGCGTTACCGGTTTATCTGGTGGTGGTTGGCGTTGTAATATGTTGGCTGCCTTAGAGCCGCGTATTCGGGCATCGGTAAGTGTCGGTTGGATGACGACCTGTGCTCAGCAGCAGGATTATAATATTGAGGGAGCGGTTGGTACGTTTTGTTTACTGCCCGGGGCATGGAACCGTTTGGATATTCCTGATATGGCATCAATGTCAGCCCATGCGGCGTGCATGGTGGTGATTGGCCAGCAAGACATCTTGTTTCCCAAAGAAGCCAAGGCTGCTGCGCGTGCGCAGATTAGCGCGGCCTTTGCGTGGGCTGGGCGCTCGGAGTATTGTCATTATTTCGAGCCAGATACGCCTCATTGTTACAATATTCAGGTCCAAGAGGAGGCCTTTGCATGGTTTGATCGCCATCTACGTGGCTAGGTCTTTGCCACTGAGCCCGCTGTGGGCGCGCTAATCTCTGGACAGGCGGAGATCGGTCCCTTATCGTAAGTTCTGCTGTGAACACGTTTAGGGTGCTCAGCTGGGCAAGGGGACCTACCCGAGAGAGCGTTGTGGCCGATCAATTTTCATTTTTTAAGGCATGGATGACCTTGCAGAGCTGCGTTGCAGAGCTGAAGCATGTTTATGTTTTAGAGCCACATGTGAGTTATCAAAATGAATCAATGAAAAATGGTAAAACTGTTGCTCTTCCAATTTATGATAGTCCCCGTTTTATAAGTTATGACATTATAGATAACGCTGAAGAAATTTATAAAAATGGTGATTTAGATTTTTTTCATAATGATAAAATTCAGGAATCACTCACAAATG
>CBDUFM010000120.1:0-7164 GCA_965366325.1 uncultured bacterium | reverse complement strand
ATCATTGATGGGGACATATTTGGGGCGTGGGACAAAATTCAGGCGCGTGTGTATGCTGGCGACTATGCGTATGCACTCGAGATTTACGAGGGTGGCGAGAATAGAATCTCAGAGCACCTGTGGTTTGATGCTGCGGCTACATTAACGCTGCAGGAATACATTGGTGAGGTGACAGCGCTTGAAGCATTGGCGCTCCCTGCTTGTTCCGATGCAACGGCGCGAAAACGTGCCCATGTATTCGCTGTTTATCTATTGATGGACGTCTTGCAGCATTGTGCAGGTAACACGGAGCCACTGAGCAAAACATTAGCAGAGATCTGGAATGAGAAGCGTGGCGTTATGGGCCTGAGGATGTGGTATTGTGCTGGTCTATTGTTGGGTGAAATCAATGCTGAGCAATTTTTGGCACAGGAAACACAGCAGCATGTGCAGGCAGATTACAGTTTCTATGCAGGTTTACGTGAAGACCTCTATGGTGACCAGAAATTAGCAAAACAGCATTATGAGAATGTTGGCAGTTTGCCAAGTTATGAAAAACCACGTAGTCTTGTCCGCGATACTTTTATTAAATGGCGTTTGGAGTCTTTTGATAAATAGTAAGGACACGTTTGCTGTGCGCCTGCTATTGTATGGAGAATTATTATGAGTGATGCGGATTCTGCTGTGCCTTTCGTGGCTCGACGAAAAGACGTCGCAGCATTGGCTAAGGTGTCGCCGTCTACAGTCTCTAACGTATTGAATAAAACTCCCGGACAGCGCGTCTCTCCCGAAACACGGCAACGTATTTTTGATGCTGCTAATCAGCTTAATTATCGGCCAAGTGCATTAGCGCGTGCACTGGTGACTGGTAAAACAAAAACTATTGGTGTTATTTACCATTACTCAGAAACACCCTTTTATCAAACGGCGGTAAATTGGTTGAATGGTGTCTGGGGCGCTTTGGACCAAACAGAGTACCGATTACTGTTTGCGCGGGGCAGTACCGAAAAACCGTTTGCCGGTCTCGCATTTGAGGGTGGTGTAGATGGTATGTTGGTATTAGCGCCTCCACATGTGCCTGTTGATGATGAGCATGAAATAGAAGAGGTGAAGCGTCGCCGCATTCCCTGTGTTTGTTTGGGTTCTCAATTTAAAGAAACAGTTGGCGATTATGTTGATTTTCCAAATTTTGAAGTTGCTAAGGCGATGACTAAAAAGTTATTGGATGCTGGTCATAAGCGGATTTTACATATTGCTGGACCTATAGACATTTCGAGTTCTGCTCAATTGCGTTTAGCTGGGTATAAACAGGCACTTGCTGATTATGGTATTGCTTATGATGACAAGCTTGTTGTTTACGGCGATTATACGACTGAATTTGATGCCGCGACCATTTCCATGATGTGTGATCGGAGCAAAGACTTCACTGCTTTGTTTGCGGCTAGTGTAGGGATGGCTTATGGTGCTATCGTGATTTTAGAGCAGCATGGTCGATCTGTACCTGATGATTTGTCTGTTGTGGCTATTGATAAGCCCTTGTATAGGCGTCCAGTGAATTACTGCATGGAGACCTATGACCAGCCTGAGTTGGAGATTGGGGCCTTGGCGGCACGCTATCTACTCGAGCGCATAGAGGGCTCATGTTCTTATGGGGATTTCCGTAACACCTGTGTTGATGGCGTGTTTGTAAGTGGTGATAGTATTCGCTCTATATAGATAATGTAAGTACAGTATTTAGAATGGGATACGAGCAGAGAAGTGAAATGTGATTTCGCTATTTCTGATTGAAGATTCCCTTATTCATTGACAGCTCGATTAGTTTTTATATAAAATGGTAACGTTACCAATATCATGGAGGTTAACGATGAATACTAGATCCATACTGAGTGCATTATGTGTGATTATACTGGGGCAGCTTCAACTTGCGGCAGCAGACTTACATTTAATTGATATGCAGACCGTTGAAATTGGAAAGGTCCTCAGTGCTAAGGATGCGCAATTAAAAATAATAAGCATTGATAAGAAACGTTGTATTCGCGCTGAGTTGGAAGCGGAAAAGAATTGGCCGGGCTTAGTTGTGTATCCAGAGGCGGGTTCGTGGGATTTAAGCGCTTACGCAGGCGTTGCCATGACGGTTCAGAACAATTCCATGGAGGAAATAAGTGTTGCGTTGCGTGTCGATAACCATGGCGCCAACGGTAAAGATAACTGCAATACAGAAACGATGAAAATTCCTTCTGGGGCAACCGCTACACTACCTGTTACGTTTGGGCGATCCTATGGCAATGCTGGTCCAGCACTCAATCTGAAGAATATTATAGCGCTACAAATTTTTGGTGGAAAGGCACGTCAAATTAACGACATGACTGTTTGTGAGGTTTTTGCTTTTGAGGGGACAATGACAAAAAAACTGCTTCCAGGTAGTGCTGAAGTTAAGCAGCGCAAGAAAGAACGTGTCCAAGTCGAATCGTATCCCGTGAAAATAAGTATTGAAGAAGATCCAGCGGTCTTTGAATTCAAAGGTGGCGGCTTTACCAAGGATCCTCAGGAAGTAATTGCCGGGGCACAGTCATTGTTAGGTGATACTGCAGATCATGAAAAAGAGTGGTTTGAGTATGCTCATACGAAATCTGGATTTATTGTACCTGGGTTTACCTATCAGATAAGCTTTAAGTACCGTGTTATGCGTATGGCAGCAGGAACCCAATTCTATGCATTTTTAAGATCCGAATCTCAAGGCTGGGGAAAGTCTGATAGAGGCTGGACGACGTTTGAAAGAGGCGATGCCGAGTTGGGTGTCGTCAAAGAGGCTACGTTTGAGACAGGCATAACGAGTTTCAACGACTATCAGCTCTACTTTGGTATTAAGGGAGATGCGCGTGTGGTAGTTGACGAAATTACTATTAGTAAGGGCGCTGCCTTTGCTGAGGAAGAGTTGGAAGAGCGAGATATAAAGGCTATTCCTAAAACGGCTGTTTTACATAAGACTATTGATTTCGAGTCACCTAAAAACAGCGGCAAGGTATCTCGCTGTGGATCAGTTGTCTCCCAGCAGGCGATTAGCGGTTCTGCTAGTTTAATGATAGAGAGCCTCAGCGCTAAGGGAAAATGGAATAGTGGTACCTTTTTAAGTGGTGAGGAAATATTTCCATCAGGTTATACCTATCATGTGTATATGAGCTGTAGGGCTATTAAGTGGACCAAAAATTCACATGCTTATGCCGTGGTTAAGAGAACGGATGTACCCGGTGAAAAATCAATTGTGTGGAAACGTTGGAAAAGCCCAGTTGGCAAAAAGAAACGTGTGTATTTCTTTTTTGATGTAGCAGAAGGTCAAGGCGCAAAGATGGAGGTCGCTTTGTATAATAAAGCGCAGGCAATGATTGATGATATTGTCATCATGAAAGAACCATTAAAGCCAAAGCCGATTGTAACTCATGTTGGGATGAAAAAGACCGATGCCAATCTGGTATGGTCTGATGAGTTTAACGGGACTGAAATAGATACAAGTAAATGGAATGTTCTTCAGAAGCCTCGGACCGGTGGTTGGTGGCACGAAGACAGCCTCAAAGTAGAAGATGGCAAATTGGTTATGTCATTTTTTAAAGCACCAAAATTTTTCTCAATGGGCGCGATTGATTCAAAGGGTAAGCACGAATGGAAATATGGTTACTTTGAAGCACGTATTAAATTACCAAAAGAACAAGGGCATTGGCCCGGCTTCTGGCTATTCAGTGATAAAATCAACACAGTTGGTAACGCTGGTCGTGATGGCACTGAAATTGATATCGTTGAAGCACCGTGGCATGATAAAGAAGCTGTAAGTCATGCATTGCATTGGGATGGTTATAATTTGGATCATAAATCAACTGGCCATCATGTTGATGTTCCTGGTGTACGTGAGGGCTACCATACCTTTGCCGTGGACTGGTCACCATATGGATACATCTTTTATGTGGATGGCAAGGAAACATGGCGCACGGATGCTGGCGGCGTCACGGAGGCGTCTTGTTATTTTATTATGTCTGATGAAATGGGCGGATGGTCCGGTGACCCGAAGAAGGCGAAGAACTTACCTGACAATACGTATGTAGATTATATTCGTGTCTGGCAGTCAGAGGAATACAAAAAGTACTCACAGAAGTAGCTGGGAGTCGATTGACCTATGGCAACACTTAAGGAAATATCTGAGAAATCTGGCGTATCCATTAATGCTGTTTCGCGGATATTAAATGGGCAGAATAAAGAGAATCGTCCGTCGTCACGTGATCGTGCAGCACATGTGCGTAAGATTGCTCGGGAACTTGGGTACCGAGCAAATGTTGCGGCACAGGCCATGCGCTCGGGTGACTTTAAAACCATACTGTTATTGAAGAGCAATGTGGCTTCGATTAGTGAAGTTGATGACCAGGCTATGCTCGCTATTCAAGAGGTGCTCGCGCCGCTTGGTTACCGACTTATGCTGGAAGTATTGCCTGCTCGTGATGTTGCCGAAAAAGAATTCTCATCTTTTTTAAATAAGCATTGCGTGGATGGTGTTTTGATTGCTATTAATAGGCAAATACCACCGTGGTTGAGCGAATTGTTAGATGCTTTAGATGTACCGAAGGTGTGGGTTGGTTCTCGTCATAATAATGACTGTGTGCGGCATGACGATTATCAGGCTGCTTTTGACGCAACAAAACGTTTGATTGATCTTGGTCATCAAAGGGTGCTGTATGCGGACTTGCCTTTTTCGGCAGACGCTAGAGACACCTGGCATTTTAGTGTCGCCGACCGTTGTAATGGATACAGGGATGCCATGCAATCGGTAGACTTGGAACCGCTCGAGGTGAGACCGCAACACGCCTTGAGTGAAAAAGAGGGCGTGGCGTATGTGTGTTCGGAGGTATTCCCGTTGAAACCTAGCGCAGTGATATCGTACGGATTGTGGTTCACGGGTCGTTCTCTTTTATACGCCGCAGCGCAGATGAATATACGTGTACCTGAGGATTTGTCGTTACTTACGTGGTTTGAGAATGATTGCCATGAGGCCGGTTTTGCGCATACCGGTTTCAGGCCGCAAAAATCACTTATTTGGAAAACTGCGGCAGAGATGGTACTGAAGAAGATAGAAAAACCTGCGCTATTGGAGCCGCAGGTCTATCCGTTTGTTTTTGAAGCTGGCGAATCCATCGCTCAGAAATAAGAGTTCCCTGAAGTCCTTAGATACGCTTGTAGTGGTATAATCTGGCCTGAGCAGCACCTTCGATACTTAGGGTAAGTTTTGCGTCAGCGCTGCATGACACTTGTTTATTTTCTGCTGTCGTTTGGTGACAATCATAGAGGCTGAGCTGTGCGTTTTCAAATCCCGGCAGGGTAAAGTCGTGGCTTACTTCCTTGTTATGCAGCTCTCTAAAGACTAAAAGGTAACCTTCATTTTCATTAACGGTGTATTGAAAACCAGTCCAACTGGCATTGCTGGGTTCATCGCCAATGGGCTGACAGTCTGCTTGATGCAGGGCGACTTTGTGTGCTTGATAGCCCGCTAGCCAATGACGCACACTGTCCTGCTGTTCGTCTGTATAGAGGCTCGTCCGATGAAAAAACAGGGGTAGTCCTGCGCAGGATATAGCGGCACAGTAGCTTATGTCATGTTTATGAGCTTCCGTGCTTTTGTCTGTATGGAGTGGGTTTTGTGCAGATATTTGGAATTGTTTCAAGGAAAGGTAATGTGAGAGTTGCCACGCATCGCGCAGCATGAGCCATGGCTCATAAATCGTACTGACAGGCCTATCTGGTTTTCTGTTAGCTAAAAATGTAGCGCCAAGATCGCGTCCATAGTAATAGCCAAAGCGACTGAGGTTTTCAGTGACATCCCAGTTTACTCGGGTTTTATGTTCTGTGTCGCTAATAAATTTTCTGCATCGAGTCATTACTGTCTGCAGTTGTTCATGGGTTTTGAAGTCGGCAAAGTCTAGTTTGTATTGGAGGAAGCCACCGCTGCGGTAATTTTGCATTAATTCCGCATAACTAATTTCTTCTGCAGGAGCCCAGAGTCCAAGGGTAACCTGGTGTGCTTGGGCAGTCTCGACAGCAGGCTTCCAGCCCTGTGGCCAGCAATCAGGATGTGGTTGCCAGCCAATGTCTGTGGGCACGTAGCTTTCATCGTTTGGGGTTTGCCAGCCGTCATCAATTTGCAAGACATCGATGCCAAGGTTTCCGCAGCTTTCTATTTCTGCGAGTACGACTGCTTCTCGTGCGCTGCGCCTTTCAGCACGTCCAGGTTTCCCAGGGTGTGTATCGCCATAGTGGCCACTACCCCATGTATTGGCTATAATATAGGCGTCTGTGTTTGGATTGCAGGGATAGCGACAGCGATCAAATGCCCGCGCCGCAGCTGCGATGGCATGATCATTTGCTGCTGCGCTAAAGTACCACGTAGCCCAAGTCTTGTAGAATTCTTCCTGAGAGAGGAGGTCTGTATCTATTAAGCCACAGCCATCAATAGTAAATACCTGTTGTTCTAATTGAAAAGATCCGGTATTTATCCCGTACTGATTTGCACATTTGTGGCTTTCCTTCACCATGATAAATGCATGTTGATCTTGTTTTAATGCACAAGCATTGGCCCAATTATAAGACCAAGTAGGTTGGGAACTGAGTTCTTGGCGTAAGATAGGCGTTTCTGCTTTATTTCTATTTTGTGTGTCGTTGTAGTAGGCCCACAATAGTGCTTCATCACAGTCTGCTTTTAAATGCATCTGATCGAGTATATTATTTGATGTGGTTTGTGCCTGTTTAATGCTAGTCTTGGGTTTTATCTGGTAGCCGACGCGGATCCCGATCTGGTGCCATGCCCAAATCTCTTGTATTATTTCCACTTGTTGGTTGCTATAAAAAACTTGTACGCGGAGGTGGGTACTGGTGAAGCCATTGTCGTCAGCCGTCTCAATCTGGAGATCATCTAATTGCAGGTCATCAGTAAGCTGCGGTAGTTTAAATTCAGCATCTCTGTTTGCCGTTGTGCTTAACCATTCCTGTACCTGATCTAACTGTCGCGTTTCAAGCGAAACGCTTTTGAGGCCTTGTGGGCTTTTGCGCCAGGTGCGGGAGATATTTCCTGCATCAATGCGCAGTGTTTGGCCATCCCAGGTTGCCGTGCAAGCCTTAGCGCGATCAGTAGTGCTTGGGATATCGTAGTTC